>CBILOJ010000080.1:0-8760 GCA_966238525.1 uncultured Methylophilaceae bacterium
ACCTTCGCATGCCGGAATCAAAATCCGGTGCCTTAACCAGCTTGGCGACTCCCCAATAAACTCTTTTCAACTTCAGGCATAACCGTGCAGGGGATGTTGCTCCAGCCCTTCCGCCACAAATCCCGCGATGGGCTGTGTGCCGATTTCACGTCCGGCCTTGTCCAGCAACCACTCCGCTTCCTGTCTGCTGGCGCATTCCGCGAACACCGATGCTCCGGAACCGCTCATGCGCGCTGGCGCATATCGATTAAGCCATTCGAGACATATAGCGACTGCAGGATACTGCTTGCACACTACGGATTCGAGATCGTTGCGGGCCAGGCGCTGCCTGTTTCCGGAATCAACCCCGGAAAAGGCCGCTATTGTCGTGGGAATCGTGTTTCTTGTCAATTGCTCGCTGGCAAAAATTTGCGCGGTCGGCACATGCACGGGCGGCGTCAGCACGAGGTAGCATGCCGGCGGTAGCGCGACTGCCTGCAGCCGCTCGCCCACGCCTTCGGCCCAGGCATTTTCGCCGAAGACGAAGACCGGCACGTCGGCTCCGAGCTCCAGCCCGAGGGCCAGTAATGCGCTACGGTCGAGGTTTAGATTCCACAGACGGTTGAGTGCGAGCAGCACGGTGGCGGCATCGGAGCTGCCGCCACCAAGTCCGCCGCCCATGGGGATGCGTTTGTCGACGGCAATATCGACACCGCAGCTCTTGGCGCCGGCATGCCGCTGCAAGAGCCGGGCTGCGCGCAGGCAAAGATCGCTTTCTTCGGATACGCCTTCAATGTCGTGCATACGGCGTATGGTGCCGTCGGTGCGCGGCTTCAAATAGACGGTGTCGTGGAAGTCGAGCAGGCGGAATACGGTCTGCAGCAGGTGGTAGCCATCATCGCGGCGACCGACGACATGCAGGAACAGGTTGATCTTGGCCGGTGCCGGAAAGGCTTCGAAACCGAGTGCGGCGTAATCCTGCATCAGAGCTCCGGCATTTGATCGGGAGTCAGGATGTCTTCGCTCTGCTGCCCGGATTCGCCCAAAGACCATTGTTCGATGACGAGCTTGAGGTTGACCTTGGGGCTCTTGAGGGTGACACGCGTCGGCAATTGCTGTCCGTCGACCACGACATACTGGTCGTATTCAATACCCCAGCCGTCCTGCTGCAGCGTCAGCAGTCGCCCCTGGGCGTCCCAGTGCGCGTTACCGGAGGTCGATCCGCTCGGACGGCCTAGCACCCAGTCGGGCAAGCCGTGCATGGGTAGGCTCCAGCCCAGGGTCTTCTGCGTGAGGGCGGCGGCATCCGTAGCTTCATAGCGTTTGCCTTCGCTCGTGGTCAGCACGACGTGGGCGGGTGCAGTATCGATCTGGGCGACCTGTCCGCCCAGCGGAGAGAACAGGAGAATCGCATCGCTGGCTGGGGCATGCTGCCAGTGCAGCCCGCCTGAAAAACCACGCGGATTGGTCTGTACGCCGATACGTCCGCGGATGTCGAAATGCTTGATGGATTCGAGCTCGGCCAGGTGCTGGCGATAAACCTCGGGTGCGTTGCTTGCTTGCGGCGGTTTGGATTGCAGTCCGGAGCAGCCGGCAAGCAGCAGAAATAACGCCGGCAGCCATTGCCGGAACGGGATGGCTGCCATCGCTTAGGGATTGAATTTCTTGGTGGTGTTGATCAGCGCTTCGTTCTGCGGGTGCTCGCGCAGCGCGTGCTCCCAGGTGCGCTTGGCTTCCTCATGCTTGCCTTGCTGCCACAGCACTTCACCGAGGTGAGCGGCAATCTCGGGGTCGGTCTGCGCGGTATAGGCGCGGCGCAGATAGTCCACGGCCTTGTCGAGCTTACCCATGCGATAGTGCACCCAGCCCATGCTGTCGAGGATGTAGTGATCGTTCGGACTCAAGGCCAGCGCCTTCTCGATCAGGCTGCGCGCTTCCTCGAGCTTTTCGTTGCGGTCGGCCAGTGTATAGCCGAGCGCATTGTAGGCCTGGGCGAAGTCGGGCTTGATACGGATGAGCTTGCGCAGCTCGCTTTCCATGATGTCGATGCGCTGTACGCGCTCGGCCGACATTGCATAGTCATAAATGAGTTCCGGCGTATTCGGAATGGCGCCTACGGCTTTCTGCAGCACGTCGAACGCTTCCTGATAGCGTTTTTCGCGGCCGAGCAGATTGGCCTTCGCCTGCGCCACCAATGCCTGCTGCTCCGGGGTGAGATCGGGCAACTGGTCCAGCATGCGAATGGCGGCATCGGTGCCTTCGCGCTGCACCATCAGGTTGGCGACGTTGAAGCGCGCTTCAAGATAATGGTCGCCGCTTTTCACCTTGTTGTACCACGTCAGTGCGAGGTCGTTGCGTTTCTGTTTTTCGGCGATCTGGCCCAGATAAAGATGAATCTGGTCGCGATCCTTGAAGCCTTCCTTGAGCGCGTTCTGGAAATACTTTTCTGCCTCATCGTATTCCATGGCCTGGAACGACAGCAGGCCGACCACGACCAGGACTTCCGGATTGTTGTTCGAGGCCTCGACCAGCTTCACGAACTCGGTCTTGGCTTCGTCGAAGCGCTTCTGATTGACCAGCAGGCGCGCCAGCGTCAAGCGGGCTTCGCTCGCTTCCGGGTATTGATTCAGGAACTCGTGATAAAAGGTGATTGCGCTTTCAGGCGATTGCGTGAACAGGATCTGTCCATGCAGGATGGCACCGGTTTCCCATCCCGGCCGCAGCTTATTGGCCGTCTGCAGCTCGTCGATGGCGAGCATTTTGTTGCCGGTGGCCAGTGCCGATGCGGCAATCGTGAAGTGTGCTTCCGGCAGCTCGGGATAGGGCCGTGCCAGATCCTGCACCAGGGCCAGTACGGCGGCCTTGTCGGGTTGGCGTTGCAGCAGGCTGTTGAGGTAGAGGAAGCCGTTGGCGCGCGTATCTTCCTTGGCCAGCAGTTTTTCCAGATGAGGCTTGGCTTCTTCCAGCTTGCCGATGCTGACCAGCATTTGCGTGATCGCCTGCTGGGCTTCGGCTGAAGCCGGATCGATGCTGGTCCACAGATTGGCTGCTTCGAGGGCGACGGCGGCATTGTTGCCATAGACGGCAGCCTTGGCCGCACGTTCTGCCAGGCGTGCGTCCTGTGTGGATTTGGCGAGATCGAGGAACAATTTGCTGGCCAGGTTGAGCTCGCCGCGTTGACCGGCGATTTCACCGGTGAGATATTTGTAAACGAATTCGCTGCTGAGTACGTTGGTCGCAGCAGAGGTGCTTTCAGGGGTAGCAGCAGGCGCTTCCGCTTGTGCGGCAGGATTGAAGCCAAGCGACAAAATGACGCAAGCCATGGTGAGCTTGAAAGTCTTGGACGTGGGCATTCGACGGGTTCTCATTGCTAAGGTTGATAAGGTTCAGTCAGGCCCTACGGCGCCGGGGATAAGGCTTTATGTTAGTCCGTGACAGTGGATGCAAGTTCATCCATAATGAAGTTTGACTATAGCTTTTTGAACAGAACTTTCCAACTATAAATCCAAAGTTCGCCAAGCCTCACGTTTGCCAGACCCAGAGTTCGCCAAGTCCCGTCCCTGCCGATGCGACCCCAGCTTGACATGGTCCAGGCATTTTTTTAAGTTAACACCCTTTTACCAAATCGGATTTACCACAAGTTATGACAACGATCACCGTTGAGGCCAGCCAGCTCACTCGAATCTATGGCGGCCGCCAGGCTGTTTCCGACGTAAGCTTCACACTTAGCCAAGGCGAAGTGTTGGGCTTCCTGGGACCCAACGGCGCCGGTAAATACACCACGATGAAAATGCTGACGGGCAATCTCGCGCCCAGCTTCGGCAGCGTCAAGATCTGTGGTATCGATGTCATCGAAAAACCCAAGGAAGCCAAGGCGCTGATCGGCTATCTGCCCGAGCAGCCGCCCTTGTACCGTGAGCTGACCGTGGATGAATTCCTCGCAGTGGCCGCGCGTTTGCATCGCGTCAGCAGCCGCCACATCAAGAAAGCGGTAGAAACGGCCAAGGAGCGCTGCGGCCTGACTGAAATGAGCAAGCGCCTGATCGAGAACCTGTCCAAGGGCTATCAGCAGCGCGTCGGCATCGCCCAGGCCATCATCCATAATCCCATGGTCGTCATTCTCGACGAACCCACGGTCGGCCTCGACCCGATCCAGATTCGCGACATCCGCGCGCTGATCAAGGAGCTCGGCGGCGCACACAGCGTCATTCTTTCCACCCACATCCTGCCCGAAGTGGAAATGGTCTGCGATCACGTGCAGATCATTCATCAGGGAAAACTCGTATTCAACGGCGCCATCGACCTTCTCAAGCAGCAGCGTTACGGCAATCGGCTGCTGGTCGGCCTCAAGCAGGCGCCGGCCACCGAAGAGCTGCTGGCGTTGCCCGGAATCACCGGCGTCGACGCTTTGCCCGACGGACTGCTGCGTGTGCATTACCAGCCGGGCCAGGCACCGACTGACGCACTGGTACGCGCCGCAGTCGCCAACAACTGGGGCCTGCACCAGATCGGACCCGACCAGACCAGCCTGGAAGAAGTCTTCGTCCAGCTGACCTTCCAGGAACAAACGGCCCAGGTAGCGGCCTGAGCGCAGATTTAAGCAAACACGGCCCACAGGCGGCCCAGCGCCTGCATACAAGAAAGCTACACATCCATGATCATCAAAATCGCTAGAAAAGAGCTCAAGAGCCTGTTCGCCTCCCCCATGGGCTGGATCATCCTGGCTTTGCTGCAATTCGTGTTCGGCACCTTTTTCCTGATCGGTGTCGACCAGTACTTCCAGACCATGTCTGGCATGATCCGACCCGAGCAGCGCCTGGGCGTGACCGAGTTCGTCGGCCACAATGTGTTCAGCATCGCTTCTTTCGTCATGCTGTTCGCCGTGCCGCTGCTTTCTATGCGTCTTATCAGCGAGGAACGCCGCCAGCAGACGCTGACCTTTTTGTTCAGCGCGCCGCTGTCGCTGACCGAGATCGTGCTCGGCAAGTTTCTGGGCCTGGTCAGCTTTCTGACGGTAGTACTCGTCTTCATGGCGGCCATGGTGTCGTCGCTTAACTTGTGGGCCGACCTCGATTTCGGCTACATCCTCGCCAATATTCTCGGCCTCTGGTTCCTGGTGGCGAGCTTTTCCGCACTGGGCATCTATGTTTCCAGCCTGACGCAGCAGCCTGTGGTCGCCGGCATCATTTCCTTCATCGCGCTGTTCGCGCTGTTGATCCTCGATCATTTCTTCGCCGGCGACCCCAGCAGCACCATGGCCTATCTGTCGCTGATGCGCCACTTCGAGCCATTCTCGCGCGGTCTGCTCGACACCAGCGATTTCGCCTATTTCCTGCTTTTCATCATCACGTTCCTGACCTTGACGGTGCGCCGGCTCGACGCTGACCGGCTGCGTGGCTAACCGAGTATCTCAATATGAAAAACAACCGCAAACTGCGCTTTCAACTCCTGATGCAGAACAGCTTGTTCGTGTTGCTGTTCCTGGTCCTGATTTTCCTGCTTGGCTTCTTGTCGCATGAATACCATAGCTCGCACGACATCACGCAAAGCAACCGCAATACCCTGACCGAGGGCAGTATCAATGTGCTGAAGCAGATGCAGGGGCCGGTCAATATCACAGTCTATGTTTCGCAGGACGATGCCTACCGCAAGACCATCAACGATTTCATTTCGCGCTACCAGCGCGCCAAGCCCGACATCAATGTCGAGTTCGTCAATCCGGCCGAAGATCCGAAGCGTGCCCAGGAGGCCGGCATCAAGGCCGAGGGCGAACTCGTAGTCGAATACCAGAAGCGCAGCGAGCATCTGGTGCCGGCCTACGTCGAGCAGGACATGACCAATCTGCTGGTACGTCTTGCGCGTACGCATCAGCGCGTGGTGATGTATCTTGACGGTCACGGCGAGCGCAACATGATCGGCCTCAAGAACAACGACCTCGGTGAATTCGGCAAGCAGCTCGAGAAAAAGGGCTTCAAGCTGGCCAATCCCGATCTGACGCTGGCGCAGGAAGTGCCGACCAACGCGGCCATGCTGGTCATTGCCAGTCCGCAGGTCGACGTCAGCCCTGTCGAGGCCAAGAAAATCAAAACCTATATCGAGGCCGGCGGCAATCTGCTGTGGCTGCTCGACGACGTCAACCTGAACGGACTCGACGAAGTGGGCGGATACCTGGGACTGGAGCTTACGCCGGGTATGGTGGTCGATCTTTCCTCGTCGCAGTACGGCGCGGATAGCAAGGTGGCCTTCGCCAGCGCCTATGCCGATCATCCGATCACGCGCAATTTCATGCTGCGCACCTTGTTCCCGGAAGCGCGCAAGGTTGGAGCACACGACAGTTTCGATCTGGGCTGGCAGGTTACCAAGCTCATCGATGTGGCGCCTAACGGCTGGCTGGAAACCGGCAAGACGGACGGCAAGCCCAGTTTCGACGACAAAACCGATCTGCGCGGCCCGGTCAATATCGCCGTCGCCCTGGAACGCAAATACGGCAAGAAGGGCCAGCGTGTGGTCGTGGTCGGCAACGCCAATTTCCTGTCGAATACCTTTGTCGGCAATGGCGGCAATCTCGATCTCGGCGTCAATATCGTCAACTGGCTGGCCGGCGACGACCGCCTGATCACGATACAGCCGCGGCCACTCAAGGACGTCAATGTCATCATTCCGGCTGATGCCTGGAACCGCTTCGTTGCCATCGTGGTGTTCTTCGGATTCCGTTTAGCGCTGCCCATCCTGCTGCTGGTTGCCGGTGTCGTGATCTGGTGGCGCCGCCGGAAAGCCTGAGCGGGCTGTTTATTTTAATCAGGGGAATTGCATGAAATCGCGTTGGCTGGTCAATCTGGTATTGCTGCTCTTGGTCGCAGGGATCGTCACATTTCTATACCTGCGCCCGCAATCCCAGGAGCAAGGCCAGAAGAGCTATGAGGTTTCCACGCATAAGCTCGCCGATTTCTCCCACATCCGCGTCGAATTTCCGGCCAAGGCGCCCATGGCTTTCGAGAAGATCGATGGTCATTGGCGCATCGTCGAACCCTTTAGCGCACGCGCCGATTTGATGTCGATGCAGCGCATGCTGTCCATCGTCGCCGCGCAGAGCCCGGTGAAATTCCCGGTGACCGATCTGGCGCGTTTCGGCCTCGACAAGCCCAAGCTCAGGCTCAAGCTCGACGACGAGGAATTCCTGTTCGGCACCTACAACCCGGTCAGCAGCGAGCAGTACGTCGCCTACAAGGATGGCGTCTATCTGCTGTCGCCGGCCTATGCCGAAAACGCTTCGATCCAGATCGAGGAATTGATCGACAAGGATCCGTTAAAGCCCACGGAAAAAGCCGTTGGCTTCGATTTTGCCCATCTTGAGCAATGGGAAGACATCCGGCTCAATATCGATCTGGACAATGGCAATTGGAAGACGACGCCGCCCAATCTCAAGTTCACCCAGGATCTCATGAACGCCTGGCTGGAATCGACCTGGGTCGAAGCGAGCGCCAAGTCGGTCGAGCCGTACACGCCCGATCGCCACCAGACTTACCCTTCATTTGAAGTCCGGTTGAAAGACGGCAGCAAGGTGCACTTCGACAAGATCCAGGAATCGCCCGAGCTGCTGCTGGGCCGGCCCGACGAAGGCATGCTGTATCACTTCCCGCCGGATATCGGTTTCACCATGCTCAATCCACCGGTCAAGCGTCCGCAGAAATAATCCACCGCATGCCCGAGCTGCCCGAAGTCGAAACCACGCGCCTGGGCCTGCTCTCCCTGCAGGGCCAGACCGTAGAAGCGGTCGTCATTCGCCATCCAGTCTTGCGCTGGCCGATCCCGGCGCAGCTTGCACAAACCTTGCCGGGTCAGCGCCTGCATACACTGACACGACGCGCCAAATACATCCTGGCGCATTTTGACAGTGGCACGCTGCTGCTGCATCTGGGCATGTCGGGCCGACTGTGCCTGCTGTCGCACGATGAGGTCGCAGGCAAGCACGACCATTTCGATATTCGCTTTGCTGACGGCCGCGTATTGCGTTTACGCGATCCGCGACGTTTCGGCGCCGTACTGTGGACGGAAGAGGATCCGGCACGCCATGCGCTGCTGCGCAGCTTGGGGCCCGAGCCGCTCGAAGATGATTTCAGCGGTGCCTGGCTTTACCGCAATCTGCGCACGCGCAGCGCGCCGATCAAGAATGCGCTCATGGACAGCCATCTGGTGGTCGGCGTCGGCAACATCTACGCCAGTGAATCCCTGTTTCGAGCACGCATCGATCCGCGCAAGCCGGCACACCAGCTGAGCCAGGCGGATTGCGATCGTTTGGCGCTCGAGGTCAAGTTTACTTTGCGCGATGCCTTGCAGGCCGGCGGTAGCAGCTTGCGTGATTTCTTCGGCGCGGACGGCAATCCGGGCTATTTCCAGCAGAATTATTTTGTCTACGGCCGCAGCGGCCAGGCCTGCCGCGTATGTACCGGCCCGATAGCCACCGTCAAGCTGGGGCAGCGCTCGACCTTCTATTGCGCTGCTTGCCAGCGCTGAATAGCCCGATCAGCCAACCGATACCGGAGCCTGTTTCTCGGGCAGGTTATCCGGAATATAGCTAGGCAGCAGCGATCCCAGTACCATGCCGCAAGCGCTCGCCAGCAAGCCTGCCAGCTGCGCCGGAATGAACGGATCTTCCGGGCCGAACGCCAGCATGGAAAGCCAGGTAACGAGTCCCAACCAGATGGCCAGCAACGCGCCCTGATTGGTGGCGCGCTTCCAGTAGACGCCGCAGGCCAGCGGGATGAAGGCCACGACCAGGGT
>CBILOJ010000081.1:0-8759 GCA_966238525.1 uncultured Methylophilaceae bacterium
CGCTTCCCAGGCCGCGCGCTGGAAAAGGCCGTCAAGGGCATGCTGCCGAAAGGCCCGCTGGGCTATGCCATGTTCCGCAAGATGAAGGTCTACGCAGGGCCCAAGCATGATCACGCGGCACAACAGCCGCAACCTCTGGAAATCCAGAGCCAAGCCTAAGGATTATCTATGATCGGTAAATACAATTACGGCACTGGCCGTCGCAAAAGCTCGGTAGCTCGCGTATTCCTCAAATCCGGCAAGGGCAACATCGTCATCAACGACAAGCCGGCCGATGAATATTTCTCACGCGAAACTTCGCGCATGATTCTGCGCCAGCCACTGGCATTGACCAATAACGAAGCCAGCTTCGATATCATGGTCAACGTCGACGGCGGTGGCGAGTCCGGCCAAGCCGGTGCCGTTCGCCACGGCATTACACGTGCGCTGATCGACTACGATGCCGCACTCAAGAGCGCGCTGTCGAAAGCCGGTTTCGTTACCCGCGATGCTCGCGAAGTCGAACGTAAGAAGGTCGGCCTGCGCAAGGCGCGTCGTCGCAAGCAATTCTCCAAGCGCTAAGCGCGAGGAAACAAAAAAAGCCGCGCTATGCGGCTTTTTTTGTTTGTACTGGCGTTTTTGTTACTATGCAACACTCACCGATCTTTCAAGGTCGGCCAATTCCGGGTAATTCAAGATGAGTAAACTGAATATAGGCATTGTCGGCGGCACCGGTTATACCGGGGTCGAGCTGTTGCGCATACTGGCAGTGCACCCGTATGCGCAATTGACGGCGATCACCTCGCGGAGCGAGGCAGGCTTGCCGGTGGCTGACATGTTTCCCAGCCTGCGCGGCTACGTCGATCTGCGTTTTACTGATCCGGCCGAAGCCGATCTCGCCGCCTGCGACGTGGTTTTCTTCGCTACGCCCAACGGCATCGCCATGCAGCAAACGCGCGAACTGCTGGAGAAGGGCGTGCGCGTCATCGATCTCGCCGCCGATTTTCGCATTCGTGACGTGGCAGTCTGGGAAAAGTGGTATGGCATGACACATGCCTGCGCCGACTTGATCGCCGAGGCGGTCTATGGCTTACCCGAGCTTAACCGTGACAAGATTCGTGGCGCCAGATTGGTGGCCAACCCCGGGTGCTATCCGACTTCGGTACAGCTTGGCTTCATGCCGCTGCTCGAGGCCGGCATCGTTGATCCCGCACACCTGATTGCCGACGTCAAATCGGGTGCCAGCGGCGCCGGACGCAAGGCGGAAACGCATACGCTGCTTGCGGAGGCTGGTGATAATTTCAAGGCTTACGCTGTGGCTGGCCATCGGCATTTGCCCGAAATCAGCCAGGGCTTGAGCGAGATGGCGCATACAGAAGTGGGATTGACTTTCGTTCCGCATCTGACGCCATTGATACGCGGTATCCATGCCACGCTATATGCCAGACTGACCCAGGCGGCCGATTTACAGGCGCTGTTCGAGGCGCGTTATGCCGACGAACGTTATGTCGATGTCATGCCCAAAGGTACACATCCTGAAACGCGCTCGGTACGCGGGTCGAATCAGTGCCGGATTTCGGTGCATCAGCCGCAGGGCGGCGATACCGTGGTCGTGCTGTCCGTCATCGATAATTTGGTCAAAGGCGCCGCCGGCCAGGCTGTGCAGAATATGAATATCATGTTCGACCTGGACGAACGGACCGGACTGGAGATCGTGCCATTGCTGCCGTAAGGATGAAAGCCGCTTCATGAGACGTGTCAGGCGCGGCCTAAAACGTCATTTCGGCGCCACGGCGCGCAATGTATCCATACGTTCGCGACGCCCCTGGTACTGGCGCTTGCTACTGGCGGCAGTGCTGATTCTGCTTGGCTATCTGTTCGCCTATTGGCGGATTGTCGGTGGCGGCTTCGATGCCCAAAGCTTGCAAAGCTTGCGCCAGGAAAACAGTGCGTTGCACGCCAGCATGGTCCGCGTCCAGCGCCAGCTGCAGGTGGAGCGCGCAGCGCAGTCGACACTGGCCAAGGAAATCGACAGCCTGCAGGGCGAGAGCATGCGCCTCAAGGAGGATGTGACTTTCTATAAGAATATCCTGAGCGATAGCTCCGCGGCCGGTGAGCTCAAATTCTACAGTTTCCGGCTCAGCAAGGGCGCAGGGCCGAATGAATACGATTATCATATTCTGCTGGCGCAGTCGGGCCGCAACAATAAGCCGGTGCAGGGCCAATTGCAGTTCACCCTGAATTTGCCGCAAGGGAATACCACGGTTTTGCAGTCGCAGGTCAATGGCAGCGGCATAAAAGTCAACTTCAAGTATTATCAACGTCTGGACGGCAGCATTATCGTGCCTGATGTCGCAGCAGGCGCCAGCGTGGAGGCAAGTTTTATCGAAAACGGCGCCAGCCGGGCCAGGATCAGCCAAAAGGCCGATCTGCCGGTTTGAATAACAAACGGAAGGGGGTGGATATGTTTTCCAAGAACCGCAACAAAGCGCAGAGCCGCATTGATACATTGATCGGCGCCGAGACACGGGTAGAAGGGGATGTGCACTTCGTCGGTGGCCTGCGCGTGGATGGCGAAATTCATGGCAATGTCAGTGAAGCCGCAGATAAGCCCGGCACACTGGTATTGAGCGAGCAGGGCAGAATCGAAGGCGCCATTGTCGTTTCGCATGTCGTCATCAACGGCAAGGTAACCGGCCCGGTGCGCTCTACTCAGTTTATTGAACTACAGGCGAAATCCAGAGTCAGTGGCGATGTCCATTATAAATCGCTGGAAATCCATACCGGCGCCGTCGTCGAAGGCAAACTCATTTATTTGGGCGAGAATAATGGCGCAAGGGCGCCTGATCCTCTGCCGTTCGACAAGATTGACCCGCTGTCGGCGGCGCAGGATAATGATTTAGTTAAGAATTAAGGAGTAACAAAATGAATGCTGTAACCGAAATGCCAAGTCCGCTGGTTTTTACCGATAACGCGGCAAAGAAGGTGCAGGAGCTGATCGACGAAGAGGGCAGCCCCGATCTCAAGCTACGGGTGTTTGTCAGCGGCGGCGGCTGCTCCGGCTTCCAGTACGGTTTTACTTTCGAAGACACCGCGAACGAAGACGATACCCAGGTAGTGCGCGACAGCGTGGTGCTGCTGATCGATCCGATGAGCTTGCAATATCTCATGGGCGCGGAGATTGATTATCAGGATAGCCTGCAAGGTTCGCAGTTCGTGATTCGTAACCCGAACGCAACCAGCACTTGCGGTTGCGGATCTTCGTTCTCCGCATGACCTAAGTTTTACCCGTCAAAACAAAAGGGGCTTATTGCCCCTTTTGTTTTATATAGAGTTAGCGCTGATCCAGCGGTATGAAATCGCGTCGCAGGGCACCCGTGTACAGTTGGCGCGGGCGCCCGATGCGAGTTTCAGGATCAGCTACCATCTCGTTCCACTGAGCCACCCAGCCCACGGTGCGAGCCATGGCGAAGATCGCGGTGAACATGTTGACGGGAATGCCCAAGGCCCGAAGTACGATGCCCGAATAGAAATCCACATTCGGATAGAGACGCTTGCTGATGAAATAATCGTCTTCGAGCGCGACTCTTTCCAGTTCCATCGCTACCTTGAATAGTGGATCGTCCTCCAGTCCCAGTTCCTGCAATACCTCATGGCAGGTCTGCCGCATCATGTGCGCCCGCGGATCCATGTTCTTGTAAACGCGGTGGCCGAAGCCCATGAGACGGAAACCGCTATTCTTGTCCTTGGCGCGTTCGATAAACTTGCCGATATTCGAAATATCGCCGATTTCCTCCAGCATCTTGAGCACGGCCTCATTGGCGCCGCCATGCGCCGGTCCCCACAGCGAAGCGATACCGGCGGCGATGCAGGCGAACGGGCTGGTACCGCTCGAGCCCGCCAGCCTTACAGTGGAGGTCGAAGCATTTTGTTCGTGATCCGCGTGCAAGATGAGGATGCGATCAAGCGCCTTTGCCAGCACCCGATTCGGCGTATAGGGAGCCGAAGGCGTGGCGAACATCATATGCATGAAGTTCTCGGCATAAGAGTAATGATTCTGCGGATACATGAACGGCTGGCCCAGGTTGTACTTGTAGCACCAAGCGGCAATCGTAGGCAGCTTCGCTAATAGCCGATAAGCCGAGGCTTCGCGCTGCTGAGCATCGCGAATATCCAGCGCATCCTGATAGAAGGCTGACATGGAGCCGACGATACCGACCATGACGGCCATGGGATGCGCATCGCGACGGAAGCCGCGGAAGATATGCGTCAGCTGGTCATGCACCATGGTATGGTTGGTGATCTTGGTAGCGAATGCGTGCTTTTCTTCCCGGTTCGGCAGTTCGCCATGCAGCAGCAGATGCGCCACCTCCATGAAGTCGCAGTGCTGTGCCAATTGCTCGATGGGATAGCCGCGGTAGTAAAGCAGGCCTTCATTGCCATCGATGTAGGTAATGGCGGAGCTGCACGAAGCCGTGGATAGAAATCCCGGATCGTAGGTGAATATGCCATGCTGGCCGAGATTGCGGATATCGATGACATCGGGCCCGAGCTCGCCGGAGAGTACTGGCAGTTCAATAGGCGCGAGGCCATTGTCAAAGGTCAGGGTAACTTTAGTCGGCTTCATTTCTTGTACACATTCAATTAATTGATTGGTGGCTGTCAGTGAGGGTGGAGTGCGCCAAGTATTCGTAATCCACTTGCGCCCGTCACAGCCGGTAAATTACCCGGTTCACGTTGTAGCGTGCGCCGCGCCAGCCAGGCGAAGGCAGCGGCTTCTACCCAATCGGCCTCTATGCCGAGCTCGTCGGTTAGGCCGATTTTCATGGAGGGCAGCAAATGCTGAAGGCGCCGCAACAACGTTTGGTTGTGCGCGCCGCCGCCACAAATGTAAGCTTCTTCCGCCGGGACACAATGCATAGCAATAGCGGCGGCAATAGTGCGTGCCGTCAGTTCAAGCAAGGTATGCTGTACATCGGCGGCTTTATACCCTGACTGCAGGGATTGTTCAAGCCATGGCAGGTTGAACAGATCGCGCCCCGTGCTTTTGGGCGGTGGTTGGCTGAAAAAATTATTAGCCAGTAAAACCGCCAGCAATTCTTCGATCACATGACCGCTGTCCGCCCAGTGCCCGGACTCATCATAAGCTGTGCCCAAATGGCGACTGGCCCAGGCATCCATCAACATGTTGCCGGGACCAGTATCGAAGCCGCTGACGTCGCCTTTGACCGGTAAATAAGTGAGATTGGCGATGCCGCCAATATTGAGGATAACGCGATTGACCTGTGCATCGGCGAATATTGCCTGATGAAATGCCGGTACTAGCGGCGCACCTTGCCCATTGGCGGCAATGTCGCGACTGCGGAAATCGGCGATTACATCGATGCTCGTCAGCTCGGCCAGTAGCGCCGCATTACCGATTTGCAAGGTGAATCCGAGTTCGGGTCGATGGCGTATGGTCTGGCCATGACAGCCGATGGCCCTGACGTCCGCGCTATTAATGCACGTTTGTTGCAGCAGTTGCTGTACGCCTTGTGCATATAGTCGGGCTAGTCGATTTGCCGTCAGTGCTGCCAGCTCCAACTCGTTGGCACTGGCGGTATGCAACATGAGCAAATCCGCTTGCAGTTTGGGCTCGAAAGCCAGGTAATGCGTACCGATTACACGACAGGGCGCCGTTCCGAAATTGTCGGTAACGGAAAAATCCACTAGCGCTACATCAACGCCGTCCAGGCTGGTGCCGGACATCAGGCCTATGAACAGCTCCTTGGCCACTATTCCAGCAATGCGATATTGCTCGAGCTCAACAGGTTGAGTTGCGCGGTCAGCGCAGCGCTGGACGTCATGAAATCTGCCTTGTATTTAGGCGACAGGGGTTCTGCCGTGGGCAGCGCCACCTTGAGCGGATCGCGATGCTTGCCGTGCAGCAGGAACTCATAATGCAGGTGGGGGCCGGTGGCGAGGCCGGTCATACCGACATAACCGATGATTTCTCCCTGGTTGACTTTCTCGCCGCGGTGCAATCCCTTGGCGAAGCGCGAGAGGTGGCCGTAGACGGTGCGGATGTCGTTGCGATGCTGCAGGATGATGACGTTACCGTAGCCACCTTTTTTACCGACGAAAGCCACCACGCCATCGGAAGAGGCTTTGACGCGAGTACCTGTGGGCGCGGCATAATCGACGCCTTTGTGCGCGCGCATCCTCTGCAATATAGGATGGTAGCGCCCCAGGCTGAAACCGGAACTGATGCGCGTGAATTCGAGTGGCGAACGCAGAAACGATTTGTGCAGACTCTTGCCTTCCGGCGTGTAGTAGCTTTCGCCGCCTTCCGGATTGCGGTAAAGCACCGCGCGGTAGGCATTGCCCTTGTTGATGAATTCCGCGGCTTGTACCTTGCCTGTTTTCACCAGTTCACCATTGTTATAGCTGGCTTCATAAATGACCACGAAGCGGTCGCCTTGACGCAGGTCGCTATGAAAGTCGATGTCGGAGGAGAAGATTTCTGCCATCTGGATGGCGATCTGGTCGGGGATGTCGACCGAATCGGTTGCAGCGAACAGGGAGCTGCGAATTTCTGCAGATTTGAGCACGCTATGCATTTCAAGGCTGGGCGCCGCAGAATAGGCGCGATAATTGCCGTCGCTACTACGGTCAATGTGCAGCACTGAATCCGAGTTGAGATGATATTCCAGCTTCAGCAGATCGCCATTGGCATCGGTCTGAGCCTGGATTGAGCGGCCCGGACGTAGCTGCGAAGCCAGGGCGCTGGCTTCCGGATTGCGGCTCAAGAAATCGATCGCTTGCGCATTGCGGATATTGAGACGCGCCATCAGGCTGCCCAAGGTATCGTCGCGCCTCACCTGGTCGGCTTGCCAGAAGATCTGCTCATCCAAAGTCGCCACAGCAGGCTCGCTCTCCGTTGCCGGCAAGACGATATTCTCGATGACGGTCGCAACCGGGATATCGCGCGTAACGGTTTGCGGTGCAATACCGAATGCGGTGAAAATGGCGAAGAGAGGAATACTGGAAATAACAAGCAGCCACCGCAGGCGAAGCTTGCGTTCTTTAAACGCAATGTTGTGCGCTAGAATATTGCGTTTTGAGCTAGGTTCGCTGTGCACGGAAAGCCACCTCGGAAGATAATTCAAAGCGGCCATGCTAACAGAAATTTGCTGTCAGGTGAAAGCCTTAGCGAGATAAATTAAACGAAATACCCATAGGTAAAAAACGTGACCAGCCACCCAAACGAGACATTAGCGATTATCAAGCGCGGCAGTGATGAACTGCTGATCGAGCAAGAGTTTGTAGACAAGCTAAAGAGAGATCGTCCATTGCGAATCAAGGCGGGTTTCGACCCGACTGCTCCTGATCTGCATCTGGGCCATACCGTGTTGCTCAACAAGCTGCGGCAATTCCAGAAGCTTGGCCATCAGGTCCTGTTCTTGATCGGAGATTTCACCGGCATGATAGGAGATCCCACCGGCAAAAGCGCGACCCGCCAGCCGCTGACGGCCGAGCAGGTGCGCGAAAATGCCAAGTCCTATGCCGAGCAGGTTTTTAAGATACTCAAGCCCGAGCGTACTGAGGTCGTGTTCAACTCGACGTGGATGGACAAGCTGGGCGCGGCCGGCATGCTCAAGCTTGCTGCGACGCATACCGTGGCGCGCATGCTGGAGCGCGACGATTTTCACAAGCGCTATAAGGCCAACCAGCCTATTGCCATTCATGAGTTCCTTTATCCGCTGCTCCAGGGTTATGACTCAGTGGAGTTGAGAGCCGATGTGGAGCTTGGCGGCACCGATCAGAAATTCAACCTGTTGATGGGGCGGGAACTGCAGAAGCACTACGGGCAAAGCCCGCAGTGTGTGCTGACCATGCCGCTGCTTGAAGGTCTGGACGGCGTCAACAAGATGTCGAAGTCGCTCGGCAACTATATAGGTATTGCCGAACCGGCCAATATTATCTTCGGCAAACTCATGTCGATTTCCGATGATCTCATGTGGCGTTATATAGAGTTGCTGTCGTTTGAATCGCTGCAGACGATCGCCCAGTGGCGGAGCGAAGTGGAGGCCGGCGCTAATCCGCGTCAGTACAAGGTTCGCTTTGCGCAGGAAATTGTCGCGCGCTTCCACAGCCAAGCAGCCGCTGAGGACGCGCTTGGCGATTTCGAATTGCGTGCGCGAGGCGGCATACCCGATGAAGTGCCGGAATTTGCCCTGACCTTGAGCGAGCACGAAATACCCGTCGCTCAATTGCTTAAGCAGGCTTCCCTGGTCGGCAGTACATCGGAAGCCTTGCGCATGATAGAGCAGGGTGGAGTCAAGCTTGACGGCGTGAAGGTCGTCGACAAGGGGTTGCAGCTGGCGCGTGGTCAAATCGTGGTAGCGCAGGTAGGTAAACGCAAGTTTGCTCGTATCACACTGAACTGATTACAGCTTGCGGGCTCGCTATTCGCAGCCCTGGTCATATAGGCAAAAAAAATGCATATTGCCTCTTGACCCCGGCTCAGCATTCGGTAGAATGCGCCCCTCGCTCAGCAAACAACGGAGCGGGGCGAGCTGGAAAAAATAATTTTCAGCAGACGCTTGACCGAGTAAATACGGTCTGTATAATGCGCCCCTCTCGTTGATCACGTGGCAACACGAAGCAGCGAACTGATCTTTAAAAACCTGGACAACCGATAGGTGTGAGTGCTTGTAGTGTGAGCGGTCATGCAGTGGAATTAAGGCGCAAGTCTTTGTGAAGCTGGGTGACGCCTCAAGATACAAGACCTTACACCT
>CBILOJ010000082.1:0-8740 GCA_966238525.1 uncultured Methylophilaceae bacterium
TGGTCGGCAACGAACCGTTCTCCGTCATTCTTGCCGACGATTTGATCGATGGTAATCCGCCCGTATTGCAACAGATGGCCGAGCTTTACGAGCAGCAGCAGAGCTCGATTCTTGGCGTGGAAGACGTGCTGCCTGCCGAGACCGCCAGTTACGGCATCGTTGATGCTACCGTCATCAGCGCCAATGTTTCGCAGCTCAAGGGTATCGTCGAGAAGCCGCAACCCGAGGACGCGCCATCGACGCTGGCCGTGGTCGGACGTTATATCCTGACGCCGCGCATTTTCGATTGCCTGGAAAACATCAAGCCCGGCAAGGGCGGCGAAATTCAACTTACCGATGCGATTGCCGCGCTTATGGAGTACGAAAAGGTGCTGGCGTATCGCTTCAAGGGCAAGCGTTACGATTGCGGCAGCAAACTGGGTTATGTCAAGGCCAATGTCGAGTACGCCATGCGTCATGCCGAGATTGGCCCGGATTTCAATAAATTCCTCGCTGAAGTCAAGCAAGCCTGACTGTGACGTCTGCATCTGCACCGCCTGAAGTACTGCTTGAGCAGTCCGATCTCATCTACAGCGAACAGGAGGTGCAGGCGGCCATTGCCAGGTTGGCAGAACAGCTTTGTGCCGATCTGGGCGACAGCAATCCGCTGGTTTTATGCGTCATGGGCGGTGCCGTGGTGTTCGCCGGCCAGCTGTTGCCGCGGCTTAGTTTTCCCCTGATGTTCGACTACGTGCATGCCAGCCGCTATCACGGGCAGACGCAAGGGATGGACCTGGTGTGGAAGGTCAAGCCGGACGAAAATGTGCGCGACCGCACCGTGGTGCTGCTCGACGATATTCTCGATGAAGGCCATACTCTGGCTGCAGTCAGGCAGCAATGCCTGCAGCAGGGGGCGGCGCGCGTGGTGATTGTGGTGTTGGCGGAAAAAGCGCTCGGCCATTCCAAGCCGATTGCTGCCGATTACACCGGGCTCGAAGTGCCCAACCGCTACGTCTTCGGTTGCGGCATGGATGTCAATGGCTGGTGGCGCAATCTGCCGGCTATCTATGCCTTGCGTGATGCCTGAGGTCATTTGAGTCGTCTCCGCATGTCACGGGGTAGCTCTAAAGCAGCCGGAGTGTTTAGCAATTCCACACAAGCACGATTTCAATCAGCGGGCTGAACAGAACTGATCAGCCCGTATTCGAATCTCCCCGTGCCACATTATTGATATTTGACGAGAGATATTTCACCGGTCTTACATGGCTATGCGTTCGGAATGTGCTGGTTTGCCGGAGGGATGCGGTAGAATGGGCATCAATGGCCCAAACGAAAAACGCACTGCCTAATCAACTTGCATTAGCACAGTGCGTCTTTGTATCTGATGGTGCCCAGAAGAGGACTCGAACCTCCACACCCGAAGGCACATGGACCTGAACCATGCGCGTCTACCAATTCCGCCATCTGGGCAGCAGAAAAATCTAAGCCGCGAATTCTATAGGAACAGCATATTTTGTCAACGAGAAAAAAACACACCAATAAAACCAGACAGGCGGACCCTTTCGCTACGCGAGAGGCGGCCAACTATGCCCATCCCTTGCCGAGCCGCGAGTATATTCTGCAGACGATGACGGAGCAGGGCGTTCCGCTTAGCGTGGAACAACTTTACCACTTGCTCGAAGTTGACGAAGAAGAGCGCGAAATCTTCAATCGCCGCCTCAACGCCATGGAGCGCGAAGGCCAGATCATGCGCAACCGCAAGGGCGCGTTGTGCATTGCCGAGAAGATCAACGTCATCGCCGGTACCGTGCAAGGCCATGCCGATGGTTTTGGCTTTCTGATTCCGGACGACAAGAGCAAGTATGAGGATTTGTTTCTTTCGCCGCGCGAAATGTCGCAGGTATTGCATGGCGATCGTGTCATGGTCCGCCATTCCGGCTTCGATCGTCGCGGCCGGCCGGAAGGCAAGATTGTCGAGGTGCTGGAACGGTCGACCAAGAAACTCGTCGGACGACTGATCCGCGAGCAGGGTGTGACCATGGTGGCGGCCGAGGACAAGCGTATCAATCAGGATATTCTGGTGCCGCCCGGCGCCGACATGCAGGCCAAGGCGGGGCAAGTGGTGGTGGTGGAGCTTATCGAACAGCCTTCCAGCTATGCCAAGCCCATCGGCAAAGTAGTCGAGATCCTGGGTAATTATGCCGATGCCGGCATGGAGATCGAAATCGCGTTGCGCAAGCATCAATTGCCGCACGAATTCTCCAGAGCGGCAGAACAGCAGGCAGAGAAATATCCGCGCCTGGTGCAGGAAAAAGACTGGCGTGGTCGCATCGATCTGCGCGACCTGCCGCTGATCACGATAGACGGCGAAACGGCAAGGGATTTCGACGATGCCGTGTATTGCGAGCCGCAGGGCAAGGGCTGGCGCCTGGTTGTGGCGATCGCCGATGTGAGCTTTTACGTGAAGCCTGGCGATGCGCTCGATCAGGATGCTTTCGATCGCGGCAATTCGGTTTACTTCCCCCGTCGTGTCATTCCCATGTTGCCCGAAGCGCTGTCGAATGGGCTGTGCTCGCTCAACCCTGATGTCGAACGCATGTGCATGGTGTGCGACATGCAGGTGGACGGCAACGGCAAGGTCAAGCGTTACCAGTTCTATCCGTCGGTCATGCGTTCCAAGGCGCGCATGACCTATACCAAAGTGTATGAAATGCTGAGCGAGCCCGGAGGCGAACTGGCTGCGGAATATGCGTGGCTGATGCCGCATGTGCAGCATCTGTATTCGGTATACAAGCTGTTGCTGGCGGCACGCGAAAAGCGCGGGGCAATCGAGTTCGAGACATCGGAAACGATGATGATCTTCAACGAGAACGGCAAGATAGACCGCATCGAAGCAACATCGCGCAACGAAGCGCATCGCCTGATCGAGGAGTGCATGCTGGCAGCGAACGTCTGCGCTTCGGATTTCCTGCAGCACAACGAGCATCCGGCGCTATACCGCATCCACGAAGGCCCGACACCGGAAAAGCTGGAAGCGCTGCGTACGTTCATGGGCGAATTCGGCTTCGGTGTCGGTGGCGGCGACACGCCACATGCCAAGGACTACGGCAAGCTGCTGGCGCGCATCAAGGGACGGCCGGATGAACAGCTGTTGCAGACGGTGCTGCTGCGCTCGATGCAGCAAGCGGTCTACAGTCCCGACAACATCGGTCATTTCGGTTTGGCTTATGAGTCCTATACGCACTTCACTTCGCCGATACGGCGTTATCCGGACCTGCTGATTCATCGTGCCATCAAGGCCGTGCTGAACGGCGAGAAATACAAGCCTGGCGATTGGCATGTGCTTGGCCAGCACTGTTCGATGACCGAACGCCGTGCCGATGATGCCACGCGCGATGTCACGGCTTGGCTCAAGTGCTACTACATGCAGGACAAGATTGGCGAAGTGTTCGACGGCACGGTTGCCGGCGTCACCAGTTTCGGCCTGTTTGTGGCATTGGACGGCGTTTATGTCGAAGGCCTGCTGCATGTCACCGAGCTCGGCAACGACTATTTCAACTACGACAAGGCGCGCCACGAGATGGCTGGCGAACGTACCGGCGTGCGCTATCGCTTGGGCGACAGGTTGCGCGTCAAGGTCAGCCGGGTCGATCTCGAAACCAGCAGGATAGATTTCGTGCTCGAAGCTTCTATCATGGATAATGGCCATGCAGCGCGGCCAGCGGCCGACTTCGAGCATAGCGGCAAGCGCGGCGGCAAAACTCCGGGCGATGAGGGCTCTGCAAAGCGCAAACCGCGTAAAGCGGCGGCTCAGCCGAGTGCCAAGCCAGCAGGAAGGCAAGCAAAAGGCAATACGCAAAAAGCCAAATCCGCGCCAGCCAAAAAACCCAGAGCAAGAACCACTAAAGGTAGCAACAAGAAATGAGCGACACCCGCATTCTGTTCGGATTCCATGCTGTTCTAAGCCGCTTGCGCCAGCATGGCGCAAGCATTCAGGAGATATTGATAGACCGCGATCGCGTTGATGCGCGTATGAAGGATTTGCTGAGCCTTTCCGAAGCCGCCGGCGTGCGCACCATGGAAGTGGAGCGTGCACGTCTCGACGGCATGGCCGGCGCCAATGGCCGTCATCAAGGCGTGATCGCGCGCGTGATCGATACGCCGATTCCGTACAAGGATATCCACGACATCCTGGAATCTGATCTCGACGAACCGCCATTCTTCCTCGTGCTCGACGGCGTGGAAGACCCGCACAACCTCGGCGCCTGTCTGCGCGTGGCCGATGCCATGGGCGTGCACGCCGTGATTGCGCCCAAAGACCGAGCCGCAGGCCTGAATGCTACCGTGCGCAAAGTGGCGTGCGGCGCAGCCGAAACGGTACCATTCCTTGCCGTCACCAATCTTGCCCGAACTTTGCGCGAGCTCAAGGAAGCCGGCGTGACCGTAATAGGCACAACGGCCGAGGCCGGGCAGGATCTGTTTGGCAGTCAATTGACGGGGCCGCTCGCGCTGGTGCTGGGGGCGGAAGGCGCAGGCTTGCGCCGGCTTACGGCCGAAACTTGCGATGCGCTTGTGAGCATTCCCATGTTTGGCGCGGTCGAAAGCCTTAACGTGTCGGTCGCCAGCGGTATCTGTTTGTACGAGGCCAGGCGGCAACGTGGCCTGTCTGAAACAGGCGGCTAATTCAGGTCAAGGTTTATTTTAGGCCGCTAAAATGTTATTTTATCGGACTTTTCAACGCACGATTTCGTAACCAGCAGCATGCCGTAGCAAAGGCGTAGCGCAATGTTCAGCCGAATGCCATGTCACATGACATGGCAGCTCAGCCGGCAAAGCGATTCCGTCACAAGGCATCTGACACTTTCTTAAAATTTGGAGCAATTATGGCTGTAGAGCGCACTCTTTCCATCATCAAACCCGACGCTGTTGCCAAGAATGTCATCGGCAAAATCTATACCCGTTTCGAATCCAACGGCCTCAAGATCGTTGCCGCGCGCATGGCGCAGTTGAGCCAGGCCGAAGCCGAAGGCTTCTATGCCGTACACAAGGAACGTCCTTTCTTCAACGATCTGGTCAAGTTCATGATTTCCGGTCCGGTGATGATCCAGGCGCTCGAAGGTGAAAACGCCGTCGCGAAAAACCGCGAACTCATGGGCGCTACCAATCCGAAGGAAGCCGCTGCCGGTACGATTCGTGCGGATTTCGCTGAAAGCATCGATGCCAATGCCGTGCACGGCAGCGATTCTGCTGAAAATGCAGCAATCGAGATTGCTTACTTTTTTGGTAAATAAGCAGTTTGGTTAATCTGCTCAATTTCAATCAAGCACAACTCGCCGAATACTTCCAGAGTCTCGGCGAGAAGCCTTTTCGCGCCAAACAGCTGATGCGCTGGATGCATCACTTCGGCGCGAGCGATTTCGAGCAGATGACCGATATTGCCAAAAGCCTGCGCGAGAAACTGGCCCAGCAGGCGGTGATCGAGCCGCCGGCAGTGCATCTTGAGCAGGTTTCCGATGACGGCACACGCAAGTGGCTGGTCGACGTCGGCAATCATAACGGCGTTGAAACCGTGTTCATTCCCGAGGCCGATCGCGGCACGCTGTGCATTTCGTCGCAAGTGGGTTGCGCGCTCGAGTGCACGTTCTGCTCGACCGGTCGTCAGGGTTTCAATCGCAATCTCAGCGTGGCCGAAATCATCGGTCAGCTTTGGCTGGCGAATCATTCACTGCGTCAGGCGGAAGGCTATGACATGTTGCCCGCCGGCGAGCGCATCATCAGCAATGTCGTCATGATGGGCATGGGCGAACCGCTGGCGAATTACGACAACGTCGTCACCGCCATGCGCATCATGCTCGACGATTCTGCTTATGGCTTGAGCCGGCGCCGCGTGACCTTGTCGACCTCCGGCCTGGTGCCGGCCATGGACCGCCTCAAGGAGGATTGTCCGGTGGCGCTCGCGGTGTCATTACACGCGCCGAACGACAATTTGCGCGACGAAATCGTACCGATCAACAAGAAATATCCGCTGGCTGCGCTGATGGCGGCGTGCCAGCGCTACCTGGAAAAAGCACCGCGCGATTTCGTCACGTTCGAGTACGTTATGCTCGACGGCGTCAACGATACGCTGCAGCACGCAAAACAATTACTGGATGTGGTCAAGGACGTGCCGTGCAAGTTCAACCTCATCCCGTTCAATCCATTTCCTGATAGCGGCTACGATACTTCCCGGTCCGACAATATCCGCCGTTTCCGTGATGTATTGATGCAGGCAGGCTATGTGGTGACGACACGCAAGACACGCGGCGAGGACATCGATGCCGCTTGCGGCCAGCTTGCCGGCAAGGTGCAGGACAAGACGCGGCGCAGCGAACGCCGGGCGCGGACGATTCCGATCGAGGCTGCTTTATGAAAAGATTGATGCTGATCGCCGTGCTTGGGCTCGCGGCCTGTGCAAACCAGCAGGCGCGCGACTATGGCGAGGAATCGAACGCGCAGGAAAGCGCACGTATCCACACCGAGCTCGGCGCCGGCTATTACGCCCAGAACAAGATGGCGATCGCGCTCGATGAATTCACGCATGCGGCCCAGGCCGATCCATCCTATGCACAAGCCTATAATGGCTTGGGCCTGGTCTATGGGGCGCTCGGCGAAGATACCAAGGCTGAGGAGAATTTTAAGAAATCGTTGGCGCTGGAGCCCAATAATTCACAGACGCACAATAATTACGGCAGTTTCCTGTGCTCGCGCAATCGTATCGAAGCCTCGATTGGCGAGTTTCTCGAAGCGGTGAAAAATCCTTTGTATACGACGCCCGGCGTGGCGTATCTCAATGCCGGCAAGTGCGCGCTCAGGATGCAGGACGTCAACAACGCCGAAACCTATCTGCAGAAGGCCTTGCAATTGCAGCCGCGGCTGTACCAGGCCGCGTTCCAGTTGGCCAAGGTCCATTTTGAGCGCGGCCAGAATCAACTCGCGACTAACTATTTGCAGTATGCCATGCAGGGCGAAACCACGGCCGAGATGCTCTGGCTCGGTATCAGGTTGGCGCGGTTGACCGGCGACAAGGACACAGAAGCCAGCTACGCGTTGGCCTTGAGAAAGCAATATCCGAATTCGGATGAAACCAAATCACTGCTGTCGGGACGATAAGTAATGAGTGACCAGGTAGAAGAAGCTGCAGCCGCAGGTGGCGAGCCAGCCAGAATGCCACTGGGGGCTATACTGTTGGCTGCACGCGAGCGCCACCAATGGAGTATCGAGGACGTTTCCAATCATTTGCGCCTGAGTCCGCGCCAGATAACGGCTCTCGAGAACGATGACTTTTCGGCGCTGCCCGAACCCATGATCACGCGCGGTTATATCCGTAACTATGCGCGTCTGCTGGAAATCGATGCGGAGCCGCTGATCGAAGCTTACCGCGCCTACGCGCCCAATACCTATGCGCATTCACTGGCCATGCACTCGGCCAACATCCTGATCAGCAGCAAGCAGCAACGTTCATGGTTTGTTTACATAGCCGGAGTGCTGGTGGTGGCGGTGCTGGTCGGATTGTGGCTGTTCTATACCAAATACGTGCCGCATCAGGTAGCCAAACGTGAAGATGCAGCGCAGCAGCAAGCCGCGCAATCCACCTTTGCCGTGCCTACGCCAGGTAATGTAGCGCCGACTGAGGCGCAGCCATTACCGCAATCGCAGGATTTCATCCCGCCTGCCGAGACCGATGCCCCAAGTATGGCAGAAGTACCGCCATCGGCCGGCGAAGCGCCAGTGACCGATAATCAAGCACAGCAAGAGGCTTCGACGACTGGTGCTGCAAAGTTGCGGTTTAGCGTCAGCGAGGATAGCTGGATCAGCGTGCGAGACGCGAGCGGCAAGGAAATTTTCAACAAGATTAAACGCGCCGGCAGCGATGACGAAGTGCAGGGCCAGCCGCCGTTCAACATTGTCATTGGCAATGCCGGTGCCAGTCAGCTTTACTACAACGGCCAGCCAATCGATCTCGCCCCGCATACCGAACTTAACGTAGCGCGCATTACCCTGGAGTAAACGTGGATTCTTCTTTGCAGATGGTGCGCCGCCGAACCCAGCGCGTCATGGTCGGGCATGTGGCTGTCGGCAGCGATGTGCCCGTGGTCGTGCAGTCCATGACCAATACCGATACTGCCGATATGCAGGCCACCGTGCGTCAGGTATACGAACTATGGCAGGCCGGATCCGAAATCGTGCGCATCACGGTCAATTCGCCAGAAGCGGCGGCACAGGTCGGCAATATCCGCCGCCAGCTCGATGCTATGGGCTGCGATGTGCCGCTGGTCGGCGATTTTCATTACAACGGTCACAAATTGCTGCAGCAATATCCCGATTGTGCGGAAGCCTTGGCCAAATACCGTATCAATCCCGGCAATGTCGGCAAAGGTTCCAAGCGCGACGAGCAGTTCGCGGCCATGATCGAAACCGCGATCAAATACGACAAGCCGGTACGCATCGGGGTCAACTGGGGCAGCCTGGATCAGGCCAAGATGGCGCGCATGATGGACGAAAATGCCCAATTGGCCGAGCCATTGTCGTCCGATGCGCTGATGCGTGAAGCATTGATCCAGTCTGCGCTCGAAAGCGCCGAGCAGGCGATGGCACTGGGCTTGCCGGCAGACCATATCATCATTTCGTGCAAGGTCAGCGACGTGCAGGATTTGATCAAGGTTTATCGTGACATCGGCAGCCGTTGCGATTTCCCCTTGCACCTGGGCCTGACCGAAGCCGG
>CBILOJ010000083.1:0-8546 GCA_966238525.1 uncultured Methylophilaceae bacterium
TCTTGATCGATAAACACTCCTCGCCTTGGCGCGCGTGGAAATCGATTTCGCCGCAAGTTTCGAAGTAGGGGTTGAGCAGCCACGGATCGATGCCGAGCAGCGTGGCGAACTCGTCCGCCACGCGGTTGTAGGCGGAAAAATGCTGTGACTTGCGTCGAGTGCTCCAGCCCGCGTGCAACGGGGGGATGACGGTCTGTTCCAGATTCAACAACAACTCGGGCACTCCGGCCGAAAGATCGTTGTTGAGCAAGACCGCGCAACTGTCGAAACCGTCGAGCACGAGGCGGTTGCCGCGGCGCTGCACCGGCTCCAGCAACACGCTGTAACCATCCTGGGTTTCGATCGGCGTCGGTGCCGTAATGTCGGGCGAGATGCTGCCGATGCGCACGTCGAGGCCGGCCTGGCGCAGGATGTTGACCAGCGCCGCCAGGTTGCGCAGGTAATAGATATTGCGCGTATGGTTCTCCGGTATCACCAGCAACCGCCGCGCCTCAGGACAGATTTTTTCGACGGCGGTCATGGCCGCTTGCACACCCAGCGGCAGGAAGGCCGGATTCAGGTTGTTGAAACCGCCCGGAAACAGGTTGGTATCCACCGGCGCCAGCTTGAAACCCGAATTGCGCAGGTCGACCGAAGCATAGAACGGCGAGCTGTATTCCAGCCACTGCGTGCGAAACCAGTGCTCAATGTCGGGCATGTGGCCGAGCATGCTTTTTTCGAGCGCCAGCAGCGGGCCATTGAGAGCGGTAGTGAGATGAGGAACCATGGGAAACGTCGTGCACCTGTGCGAAACAATGCGCCTGATTTTAGCCCAGTTTGCCCGGCCGCACTAAAAAAAGCGGGCGCACATGGCGCCCGCTGATACTGTTGTGAATATCTATGTTTAGTAATGATAGGCGCGTTCGCCGTGTTCCGTGGTATCCAGGCCTTCGCGCTCGGACTCTTCCGTCACACGCAGGCCGATCAGCACGTCGACGATCTTGTACAGCACGTAGCTGACGATACCGCACCAGATGATGGTGACGCCGCAGGCGACGATTTGCGACCACAGCTGGCTGGCCATGGTCACGCCTTCGGCATAACCGACACCGCCGAATGCCTTGTCCATGAGCAGGCCGGTGCCGAGGGCGCCGATCAGGCCGCTGACGCCATGGATGCCGAACACGTCGAGCGAATCATCGTAACCGAGCTTGGCCTTGAGGCTGGTCACGGCCCAGAAGCTGATCAGGCTGGCGACGACGCCGAGGATGATGGCGCCCATGGGGCCGATGAAACCGCAAGCCGGCGTGATGGCGACCAGGCCGGCCACTGCGCCGGAAGCGCCGCCCAGCATCGACGGCTTGCCCTTGGCCAGCCATTCGATGACCACCCAGCCCAACACGGCCGCGGCCGTTGCCACTTGCGTATTGATCAGCGCCAGCGCGGCCACACCGTCCGCAGCCAGTTCGCTGCCGACGTTGAAACCGAACCAACCCACCCACAGCAGCGAGGCGCCGATCATGGTCATGACCATGCTGTGCGGCGGCATCGCTTCCTTGCCGTAGCCGATGCGCTTGCCGATCACCAGCGCGCCTACCAGTGCCGCAATACCGGCATTGATGTGAACGACGGTACCGCCGGCGAAGTCCTTGGCGCCGAGTTCGGCCAGCAGGCCGCCGCCCCAGACCATATGCGCGATCGGGATGTAGACGAAGGTCACCCATAGCGCGAGGAACAGCAGCGCCGAGGAGAACTTGATGCGCTCGGCGAAACCGCCGACGATCAGTGCCGGCGTGATGGCGGCGAAGGTCAGCTGGAAGGTCAGGAATACGTACTCGGGAATGACGCCGCTGACCGAGTCGGGTGTGACGCCTGACAGGAAAGCCTTGCTGAGGCCGCCGATGTAAGCGTTGAGGCCGCCACCGTCGCTGAACGCCAGACTGTAGCCGTAGACCACCCAGATTACCGACACCATCGAACAGGCGACGAACACCTGCATCAACACCGACAACATGTTCTTGGTGCGTACCAGGCCGCCGTAAAACAGTGCCAAGCCAGGAATGATCATGGCCAGTACCAGCACGGTGGCCACGATCATCCACGCCGTACTGCCGGCATCGATGGATGGCTTCTCTTCGGCCGCCGGCGCTGCCGCTTCAACCGGCACGGCCGTCTCGGCCGGTGTCACTTCTGCAACCGTGACCGCTGCCGCTTCGGCCGGCGTTGCATCTTCGGCAAAACTGGTACCGGCAACACCGAGGCTGCCGATCGCCAGCGCGCCGGCCAGCGCAAGGATGGATAGTATTTTTTTCATGGTCTTCCCCTTAAAGCGCATCCGGCCCGGTCTCGCCGGTACGGATGCGGTAAGCCTGCTCGAGTTCGAATACGAAAATCTTGCCGTCGCCGATTTTGCCGGTGGCCGCGGATTTTTCGATGACTTCGATGACCTGGTCGAGCATGTCGTTATTGATGGCGACTTCGAGCTTGACCTTGGGCAGGAAATCGACGACGTATTCAGCACCGCGATACAGCTCCGTGTGCCCTTTTTGCCGGCCGAAGCCCTTGACTTCGGTCACGGTGATCCCTTGTACGCCGATGGCGGAAAGGGCTTCGCGTACCTCGTCAAGCTTGAACGGCTTGATGATTGCGGTTACGAACTTCATGCTTGCCTCCTTGGTTTTATCGGCAAGGCTGCGAACAGCCCTGCACGTCGTTATGATCAGAATGTCTTTTGGATGTAGGCGGTGACCGCCTCTTTGCCTGACTCGACCGTGCCGTAGGTAAAGGCGGCGCTGTCGATATCGGTATCCGTGTAATAGGCGCCAACGGTGATGCCGTTATCCCATGACTTGTAGCCGCCCAGCTTCCAGTCGGTGTAATCGAACTCATCCGGGCCGTTGCCGAATTCCTGGCGACCGACGTGGATCAGCGCGTTGATGCCGGTATCGAGCACCGGAATCGTTGCCGTCAGGTCAACATAAGTGGCGCCGCGTCCCTCGAAACCGAACGCGGACTTGGTCGGCGCATAGGAAAACTTGCCCGAGAGCCACTTGTAGGCCAGCCCGGCGTACAGCTCGGTGGTATCGGCGTTATAGAGGCCGGAACCGGTGGTGCGGTCACCCGGATAGATGTATTGCAGCACGCCGACATCGTAGGAAAAATCGGTATCGCCGATCTGGCTGCGATAGCCACCGTAGATATCCCATTCCATGCTGGATTTGCTATAGGCGGATTCCGTGATGCCATCGCCGTCGGGATCGACTTGCGAATCGCTGAGCCAGCTGATGTTGGAACCCCAGGTGCCGGCGTAGAAACCACTGGCGTGCGAATAGTCGACGCCGCCTTGTATTGCGGGCCGGCGTCCGGTTTGCGTGGTGCCGCGGAAAATATAGTTACTGGTAAGACCGATGTTGAAAGTCACGGTGTGCGGCGAGGTAGGCTCTGCGGCGGCAGTTGCCGTCTCTTCTGCCATAGCCGGCAAAGCACTGAAAGAGACCCCCATGACAGCTGCAGCTAAAAGCGATTTACGCATGATGTTTCCTCGAATGTAATAAAAAATACCCTGCGTTCAGCTATAAGCAGCAAGCGTGCCACTATCTTTATTTACAATAAAATCAGTTACATATGTAGTGATAATGATGAGCCGGCGCATCAAGCCTGATTAATCCGCTACTTTTCCTATAAATTTTGCTAGGAATCAGGCGCGGCGCGCTGGCGTTGCCGCTAATCAAAAGCTGGTAAACTTGATTTCAGACGAGGATAGGAACATGAAAAACAGTCAGTTTTTAGAAGATTTATCATTAAAAATCAGGGAATTGATCAGCGGCTCTCCAGCTGGCGACCTGGAAAAGAATCTGCGTGCACTATTACAGGGCGCCTTCACCAAATTGGAGCTTGTGTCGCGCGAGGAATTCGAGGTGCAAGCCGAAGTACTGCGGGTAACGCGGGAACGGCTGGAAGCGCTGCAAACACGCGTGGCGCAGTTGGAAAACAGTACCGGGGAAGAACGCTAGACGCATGAGTCTCGCCGTCCTCTACAGCCGCGCGCTTTCCGGCATGGAGGCGCCGCAGGTGGTGGTGGAGGTGCATCTGGCCAATGGCCTGCCGAGCTTCACCATCGTTGGCCTGCCGGAGGCGGAGGTCAAGGAAAGCAAGGACCGCGTACGCGCCGCACTGCAGACGGCGCAATTCGAATTTCCCGCACGTCGCATTACCGTCAACCTGGCGCCAGCCGACCTGCCGAAGGAAAGTGGCCGCTACGATCTGCCGATCGCGCTCGGTATCCTGGCCGCTTCAGGCCAGATTCCCGCCGACCGCCTGGCCGACTATGAAATCGCCGGCGAGCTCGCGTTGACGGGCGAGCTACGGCCTATCCGCGGTGCGCTGGCAATGACGGCAAGCATGATGCGCGAACCGGCACGCGATCGCGCCTTCATCCTGCCCCAGGATAGTGCGACCGAAGCGGCATTGGTCGAAGGCGCCGCCATCTTGCCCGCACGTAGCCTGCTCGATGTCTGTGCGCATCTGTGGGAGCGCGAACCGCTGGTCCGGCATCAGGCCCAGCCGCCACAGCACAATACCGATTATGCCGATTTCAGCGAAGTCAAAGGCCAGGGTTTACCCAAGCGCGCACTCGAGATCGCCGCTGCCGGCAACCATAGCCTGCTGATGGCCGGGCCGCCGGGTACCGGCAAATCCATGCTCGCCGCGCGTTTCCCCGGCATCCTGCCGATGATGACCGAGCACGAGGCGCTGGAAACGGCAACGATCCAGTCTTTGAACGGCGTCTATCGCATCGAGACATGGCGGCGACGGCCGTTTCGCGCGCCGCATCACACGGCCTCGGCGGTAGCGCTGGTGGGCGGCGGCAGCGTACCGCGCCCGGGAGAAATTTCATTGGCGCATCACGGTGTGCTGTTTCTCGACGAATTACCGGAATTCGACCGCAAGGTGCTGGAGGTGCTGCGCGAGCCGCTGGAAACCGGACGCATCAGCATCGCGCGCGCCGCGCGTCAGGCCGAATTCCCGGCCAGTTTCCAGCTGCTGGCGGCGATGAATCCGTGCCCGTGCGGCTATCTCGGTCATCACAACAACAAATGCCGTTGCACGCCGGATCAGGTTGCGCGTTACCGCGGCCGCATCTCCGGCCCGCTGCTTGACCGCATCGACCTGCATATCGAAGTGCCGGCCTTGCGCGAAGACGAATTGACCGGCGCCGTCATCGGCGAACCGAGTGCAGCCATCCGCGAACGCGTCGACCGGGCGCGGCAGCGACAGCTCGAACGCCAGGGCAAGACCAATGCGCTGTTGAGCGGACAGGAGATAGACCTGCACTGCGCCACCGATACAAGCGGGCTCACCCTGCTCAAGCAGGCCATCAACCGGCTCGACCTTTCGGCACGCGCCTATCACCGCATCCTCAAGGTCGCGCGTTCGATCGCCGACCTCGCCGCTTCAACCCGCATCGAGCCGGCACATATTGCAGAAGCGGTGCAATACCGGCGTCATACCGCACATCAATGAAACGCACACCCATGCAACACGCTATATCCAGCTGGCAACAGGAACGGCGCTCGGCCTACCTCTATCGCATCATCGCGCAGACCGAGTCCATACCGTCGCGGCGAGAACTGTTCGATCGCCTCGCCCACGAAGCGGAAAACCAGGCCGAGCTATGGGCGCGCGAGGCGGCGAAAGACGGCCTGCGCGTCCCGCCCGGCTACCGCGCCGACCTACGCACGCATATCGTCGCCTGGCTCATCCGCCGATTGGGCGCCAACCGCATACGCGGCGTGCTCGCTGCCAGCAAGATCCGCGGCCTGTCGGTCTACGGCAATCGCCGCAGCGACGGCTATCACCCAACGCCGACTTCAGTGGAGGAAGTGGGCGCCAGCCATCGCGGCGCCAGTAATAATGGCGGTTTGCGCGCTGCCGTGTTCGGCGTCAACGACGGGCTGGTCTCCATCATCTGCCTGGTCAGCGGCGTCGCCGGTGCGGCCAGCACCAACGACATCGTGCTGCTTACGGGCGTGGCCGGCCTGCTGGCCGGCGCATTCTCAATGGCGGCCGGCGAATACGTTTCGATGCGCTCGCAACGCGAAATGTTCGAATACCAGATCGGGCTGGAGCGCGCAGAACTGGCGCAATACCCGGAGGAAGAGGCGGGCGAGCTGGCATTGATCTACATGGCGCGCGGCATGTCCGAACAGGAAGCGCGCACCCTGGCGCAGCGCATGACCGCCGACCCCGAGCTCGGCCTGGATACGCTGGCGCGCGAAGAGCTCGGCCTGAATCCGGAAGAGCTCGGCTCGCCGTGGCTGGCAGCGGTTTCATCGTTCACCGCCTTTTCGCTCGGCGGACTGGTACCGCTACTGCCTTACCTGCTCGGAATCCATCAGCATGCACTGGAATGGGCGGTAAGCGGCACGGCGCTGGCCTTGTTCGGCATCGGCGCCGCGCTGTCGCTATTCACCGGGCGTAGCGGCTTGCTCGGCGGCCTGCGCATGCTGATCATTGCCACGGCAGCCGGCGCATTGACGTACGGTATCGGCCATTGGCTCGGCGCATCGCTCGCCTGATCCGACTACCTACCGCAACATCACATGTCCCGTCATTCCAGCGCAAGCTGGAATCCAGATCGGCAACGCTGGATGCTGTAGCGCGCTTTTGGGCAGCGTTCGGGACAAGGAAATGCGCATGAGTAGATTTCCCGGCTGTGACGAAGTCTTGTAGCCAGGGCGAGAAAACATGGATTCCCGCTCGCGCTGGAATGACGACGAGGCAGAGGCGCCGCTTCGTCCTGAAGTCCGCGTTTCGGCATGCGGGGACAGGTAGCGTACGGGCAACTGTTCTATAATAAGAGGTTGATACTGCGCATGTTGCGAAAGCCTTTCGATTGAAGGCTCGCATGCGCCAGCCCATTTGCCTGAAGGTATGTCAATGACACAAGAAGTCCGTCCATCCGCCATGAACGCTACTGAAACGCTGCTGCGCGACCTGCTGGCGCAGCGCATCCTGATTCTGGACGGCGCCATGGGCACCATGATCCAGCAGTACAAGCTGGACGAGGCCGATTACCGCGGCGAACGCTTTGCCGACTTTGAGGCGCCAGCCGGCGCCCGCGAGCTGTTCGTCAAGGGCAATAACGAACTACTAAGCCTGACGCAGCCGCACATCATCCAGGCAATCCACGAGCAATACCTTGCAGCCGGCGCCGACATCATCGAGACCAACACTTTCGGCGCCACCCAGGTTGCGCAGGACGACTACCACATGGCGCACCTGGTGTACGAGATGAATGTGCAGTCCGCCAAGCTGGCGCGCGCTGCCTGCGATAAGTACAGCAGCCCTGACAAGCCCCGTTTCGTTGCCGGCGCCCTGGGGCCGACACCCAAGACCGCTTCGATCTCACCCGACGTCAACGACCCGGCCGCGCGCAATGTCACGTTCGACCAACTGGTCGCCGCCTACCTGGAACAGACGCGCGCGCTGGTCGAGGGCGGCGTCGACATCCTCATGGTCGAAACCATCTTCGACACGCTGAACTGCAAGGCGGCTTTGTTCGCCATCGACAGCTTCTTCGAGGAAAGCGGCCAGCGCCTGCCGATCATGATCTCGGGCACGGTAACCGACGCTTCGGGCCGCATCCTCTCCGGACAAACGGTGCCGGCCTTCTGGAATTCGGTACGCCATGCGCGGCCGCTGACCATCGGACTCAACTGCGCGCTGGGCGCCGCGCTAATGCGGCCTTACGCCGAAGAGCTGTCGCAGATCGCCGACACCTTCGTCTGCATCTACCCCAACGCCGGCCTGCCCAATCCCATGAGCGATACCGGCTTTGACGAGAAGCCGGCCGATACCTCATCGCTGCTCAAGGAATTCGCCGAAAGCGGCTTCGTCAACATCGCCGGCGGCTGTTGCGGCACCACGCCGGACCATATTGCAGCGATTGCCGAGACGCTCAAGAACATCGCGCCGCGCAAGATACCGGAAATCCCGCGCGCAACGCGGCTGTCGGGTCTGGAACCATTCACCATCGACGAGCAGTCGCTGTTCGTCAACGTCGGCGAGCGCACCAACGTCACCGGCTCCAAGGCTTTCGCGCGGCTGATCCTCAACGAGAAATACGACGAGGCACTGGTCGTCGCGCGTCAGCAGGTGGAAAACGGCGCGCAGGTCATCGACATCAACATGGACGAGGGCATGCTGGACGCGGTCGCCGCCATGACGCGCTTCCTCAATCTGATTGCGTCAGAGCCCGACATTGCGCGCGTGCCCATCATGATCGACTCCAGCAAATGGTTGGTGATCGAATCGGGCTTGCGCTGCGTGCAGGGCAAGGCCATCGTCAACTCGATTTCGATGAAAGAGGGCGAAGAAGAATTCCTGCGCCAGGCCAAATTGTGCCGCCGTTATGGCGCCGCCGTCATCGTCATGGCCTTCGACGAGAAAGGCCAGGCCGATACTTTCGAGCGCAAGACCGAGATCTGCAAGCGCGCCTACGATTTGCTGGTAGAAAAAATCGGCTTTCCGCCCGAGGACATCATCTTCGATCCCAACATCTTCGC
>CBILOJ010000084.1:0-8422 GCA_966238525.1 uncultured Methylophilaceae bacterium
TAAGCTGCATGACGCCGCGGCGATAGGTGTTCTGGCAGTCCACCATGATGAGTGCAGCCTCCTTGAGACTGGCGGGCGCATGGCCCAGGCCGGCGACTTCTCGTAATGTCGTGCAATTATCCATATCGTGACCTTTCCTGTTGATGACCATAGCCGGAATCGTAAGCTTAGCGCATGCAAGGAGACGCGTCACATTGGAAAACGGCAGTTATGACGCATCACCCTTCTATAGATAAAGTCTATATTTTCAACGGTTAAATTTCATTATTATCGATACGTCTTTGGGCTCATACTCTAGTCCTCGGCCATGACGCCTTACCGCGACAGCCCTTTCACTACACGAAAATCAGACAATGCAAACGGCAACGGCTTCCACACAGAAACTCAGCCCCGAATCCCAGCGCCGGGCGGCACGCATGTTCAATCTGGGCTCGGTCATCACCATCGTGCTGTTGCCGGCATTGCCCGTGCTGTTGTTGTGGATTGCCGGCTCCATCGTCATCTACTCTGCCAATATTTTCCACCCCAATCCGCTCGTGCGTGGCTATACCAAATATGGCGGCTACCGCTTCTACGGTTTCGTCGGCGCCCTGCTTGCCTCGATGAGCTTTTCCAGCGAGCTGCGCGACCTGGCGGGCGGCAGCATCAATCTGTTCCTGATCATCTGGGCCATCGGCTTCCTGGTCGTGGTGCCGCTAGGCATACGCGACGTGCGCCGGGCCGGTAGGGAAAACTGGAAGGAATTCGCGGTCGATGCTGTTCCGGCGCCCGGAATGGCTCGCAGCCAGGACGCGTGAGTCGCTGCCGTCCTGGCCTCCGGCAGGATGCTGCGGCGCATTGCGCCCGGATTGCACATCAGCAGATCTCGAATACGCGTTGCAGCGTTTCGGCAGCACGCTCAACCTGAGCCGGCAACAGATGGAATGTCTTTATCTCGCCACCCGGCAGCGAGCGCTATGCCGGTCATGCCCACATAGTCGTCAGCATAATTAACTTTAGTACTGCGACCAGTCGATGTCGGCGCGCGCCGCTTCACGCACGATGCCCAGCGCCTGTTCGAGCAGGCTGTTGTAGCGGTTACGCGAGTAGATGAGATAAACCGGGTATGAGAATTCGGGCGAGTGCGGCACCAGTTCCAGCGCTCCGCTTTTGATGTGCGGCTCGACCACGCGCGTGCGGAAATAGCCGCTACCGCCGTTTTCCAGCAAGTAGTACAAGGCCAGCGGTCCAAGGTTGAGACTGATCCTGGCCCTGGCATGCTCGGCCAGCGCAGTATCGTGCTGCTGGCGGAAATCGGCGCCCCAATCGATGTAGACATAAGGCTCAGGCTGCTTGACCGAACGCACGAGCACCAGCTTTTCCTCGAGCAATTGCTCGACCTGCATGCCGGGCCAGTAGTCGGGCTGATGCACCAGCGCAGCATCGAGGACGCCGGCTTCGAGCTTCTGGTGCAGCGTGCGCGTTTCGCCGACCTCGGCACGCACCGCGAGCTCGGGCAACTGCTGGCCGAGCAGCATGATCCATTTCAGCAGCAATGGATTCCACAAGCTCAGCTCGCCGCCTATGGTGATGAGATTGGCCGCGCCCTCGGGTAACGGCAGATCGCGGCGCGCGCTTTCCCAGGTCTGCAACAGCTGGCTGGCGTGGCTGACGAAGCGCTGGCCGTTTTCGGTAAGCCGGGCACCGCTGCGATTGCGGATGAAGACCTTGCAGCTCAGCAGTTCCTCGAGATGCTGGATGCGCGTGGTGACGGTGGTTTGGGTGACATGCAGGCGTTCGGCCGCGGCGATGAAGCTGCCACAGCGCACGACTTCAAGGAAAGTCTGAGCGAGGTTGATATCCATATATCAATAATTCGAATATATAAGCGCATTAAAATTCATTATTGTCAGTATACGCCATCCCCTAAAATACTCGATTGGCAATAATTGGAAGTCGGAAAATCTATGGCCGCGAATTCTGCGGAGAATGTGTTCACTGAACGTCAATGGCATGAAATACAGGCTCTGATTCACAACCTGGACGCCCGGCAATCGCTATGGCTGAGCGGTTATCTCGCCGCAATGGGAAAATCGGCGGCATCTGTCCCGCAATCCGAAACCGGCGGCGCCAGCATTCTCATCGCATTTGGCAGTGAAACCGGCAACTCCGAAAAACTGGCGCGCCAGCTGGCGACGCTGGCTGCCGAACAAGGCATCAACACCACGCTGAAGAACCTGGCCTCGCTACGTGTGCGCCAGCTCGGGAAATATCAGTATGTGCTGCTGATCAGCAGCACCCACGGCGACGGCGACCCGCCCGAGCCCATCACTGGATTCTATACTTCGCTCATGGAAGACGCCGCGCCGCGCCTGCCCGATGTGCATTATGCCGTACTCGCGCTCGGCGACAGCAGCTACGAGCATTTCTGCACCACCGGCAAGCAATTTGACGAGCGGCTGGCAGCATTGGGCGCGAGCCGATTGGTCTTCCGCCAGGATTGCGATGTCGATTTCGCTGCTCCAGCACGGCTATGGATGGACAATGTGCTCAAGGCTTTGCCGCGTAGCGGCGCCACCACGAGTGTCACACCGCAAGCCGAGCCGGCAAAAACGGCGCAGTACGGCAAGGATCAACCGCTGACCGTCACCGTGCTGGACAACATTCGGCTCAGTCATGAAAAGCGCAGCGACGCCACGCATCATCTGGAACTATTGCTGGAAGCGGAAGATTTTCATCTCGAGCCCGGCGATGCCGTCGGCATTTTCGCCGGCAATCCATCGGCGCTGGTCGATGCCGTCATCGCCGTTACCGGTCTGTCGCCCGAGCAAACGATTACAGCAGGACAACGCACAGTGCCGCTGGCACAGGCGTTGACCGAAAGTTACGACCTTTGCATCCCGAGCAAAAATTTCCTGGCCTACTGGGCAGCGCTGAGCGGTAGCGAAGCGCTGGCCGCCCTGGTGGCTGGCGACGCCAAGCAACAACGTGAATTCCTGCGCAGCCATCAACTGCTGGACATCATGCGCGAATACCCGGCGCAAGTTGAAGCGCAGGCCTTGGTCGACAACCTGCGGCCGCTGCAGCCCAGGCTTTACGACGTGGCCAACAGCCTCAAGACAACGCCGGACGAGCTGCATCTCGTGGTCAAGCGCTACAGCTACGAATTCCGCGGCCGCAACGAAGCCGGCATCGCTTCGCATTACCTGGCCGATCTGCCGAAACAGGCAGCGCTGCGCCTCTACCCGCATCGCAACGCGCGCTTCCATTTGCCGGAGCAGAACGACGTACCGTTGATCCTGATCGCGGACGGCACCGGCATTGCACCTTTCCGTGCTTTCCTGCAGGAGATCGGCAGCGGTGAACGTAGCCATCGCATCTGGCTGGCTTTTGCCGAACATCGCTTCGAAGAAGATTTCCTCTACCAGACCGAATGGCAGCAGGCCCAGGCCGAAGGCTTGCTCGAGCGCGTAGACACCGTCTTCTACCAGGACGAACCTGACCGCACCCTGGCTAACGTCATCGCCGAATCCGGCCAGCTTGCCGACTGGCTCAACGCCGGCGCCCACCTCTATTTCTGCGGTGACAAGGCGCTACTCGAAGCTTGCGAAAGCGAATTGCAGGCGTCGCTTATCGGCAATGGCGCCACCGTGGATTGGCAGACTATCGTTGCCGAGAAGCGCCTGCACCGTAACCTGTACTAATGGATATGAATATGGACACTGCCGTAAATCGCGACAGCGACTTGTCGCAGCCTGTGGAAGATCTGCACGCGAACGAACAGCTCAAGCATCGTAGCCAGTATCTGCGCGGCAATATTGCCGACGGGCTGAAACAGAGAATCACCGGTGCCGTGCCGGGCGAAGATCCGTTGCTGATGAAATTCCACGGCATCTACCAGCAGGACGACCGCGACGTGCGCCGCGAGCGCGCCGATCGCAAGCTGGAGCCGATCTACCAGTTCATGGTGCGTCTACGCATCCCCGGCGGCGTGCTGACGCGCGCCCAGTGGCTGGGGCTCGACCGCGTTTCGCGCACTTACGCCGAACGCGGCCTGCGCATCACCACACGCCAAACCATCCAGTTGCACGGTATCCGCAAGCGCAAGCTGCAAGCCTGCATGCGCGCGATCCGTGATATCGGCCTCGACACTGTCGCTGCCTGCGGCGATGACAGCCGCGGCGTCGTCTGCGGTACCAATCCGGCACTGTCCGAAGTGCATCGGCAAGTGGTGGCGCTGGCGCAAGCGACCAGCCGTCGTCTCATCCCCAAGACCAGCGCCTACGCCGAAATCTGGTACGACGAAAAACCGCTGCTGCACGATGCCAAGGAAGAGCCGGTCTACGGCACGCTCTATCTGCCGCGCAAGTTCAAGGTCGGCTTTGCCATTCCGCCGAGTAACGATATCGATGTCTACGGCCAGGATCTGGGCCTGATCGCCATCATCGAGAAGAAGCGCCTGGTCGGCTTCAATGTCTGCGTCGGCGGTGGCATGGGCCGCATCGACAATCGTGCCGACAGCTATCCGCGGCTGGCCGAACAGCTCGGCTTCATCCCCGCTGCCGAAGCGCCCGAATTCGCCGAAATCGTCATGGGCATCCAGCGCGACTTCGGTGATCGCAAGGACCGCCACCAAGCCAGGTTCAAGTACACGCTGGACCGGCTCGGCAACGACTGGTTTCTGGAAACGCTGGCGCAGCGCCGCGGCGTACCGCTAGCTCCGCCGCGCCCGTTCAAATTCACCCATAACGGCGATTATCCGGGCTGGCAGCAAGGCGACGACCGCTTCTGGTATGGCACGATGCAGATCGAAAGCGGCCGTATCGACGGCGTGCTGCGCGATCGCCTGGCCGGCTTTTTCCAGCAGTACGATGGCGATGTACGCCTCACCACCAACCAGAACCTGCAGCTCATCAATGTCGGCCCCTACGCCCTGGACCAGGTGAAATGGCGCCTCGACGATCTCGGTCTGGGGGCGCATTTCACCGCCGGCAGCCAGGAAGCTCACACGCTGGCCTGCGTCGCGCTGCCGACCTGCGGCCTCGCCATGGCCGAAGCGGAACGCTACCTGCCCGATTTTCTCGGCCGCTTCAATGCGCTCAAGGCGCAGCACGGCCTGCAGGACCAGCCGATCACCTTGCGCATCACGGGCTGCCCCAACGGTTGCGCACGTCCTTATCTGGCGGAGATCGCGCTCACGGGCCGCGCGCCCGGGCTCTACAACCTGTATCTGGGCGGTAGTTATATCGGCGACCGGCTGGCGAAACTCCATGCCAGCAATGCCAACGAGGCGCGCATCTTCGAACTGCTCGGCGATCTGCTGGGCCAATACGCCTCGCAGCGCGAAGCCGGCGAGAATTTCGGCGATTTTCTCGTGCGCGCCGCGCTGCTGGAAGAAGTCAGCGCCTGACATACGATTACTTCAAGGAGCATTTGATGTCCCGTTATTTATTCATCCAAAGCCAGGATCCCTTTACCGAGGCGCGTACGCAGGCGCAGTACGAGCTGGCTGGCTCGCTTGCCGCAAATGGCCACGAGGTGCGCGTGCTGCTGGTACAGAACGGCGTGTTGGCCGCTCGCCGCAATGCGGCCAGCATTCAGTTCAACCGTCTATGCGGCACTGGCGTCACCCTGCTCGCCGATACGCTTTCGCTGCAGCAGCGCGAAATCGATCAGGCCGACCTCAAGCCCGCAGTCAAACCGGCAGAGATCGGCATCGTCATCGACGCCATGCTCAATGGCGACAAGGTGATCTGGAATTAAGGAACAACGATGAGTAACGAAAAAACCCTGACTTTCGCCTTCATGGATCCGCCGTTCGAGAACGAACGCACGGTGACCTTCTTTCGCCTGCTCGATGCGGCGCTGGAACGTGGCGCCCATGTCAAAGTATTTGCCTATGAAGGCGCAGCCGCCCTGCCCTTCGCACTACAGCGCCCGCACGGCAATGCCGTGCATGGCCGCGACGAGACGCAAGAAGCGCACCCGCTGACCAAGGACTGGATTGCAGCACTGCAGCAGAAAGCCGCTGACAAGCATCTGCAGTTCGATTGGATCAACTGCGGCTTGTGCGTGGATGAACGCGGCGTCAACCAAACCATCCAGGGCTGCGGCCGGGGCGGGCCTCCCGACTTGTGGCGCTATGCCAGCGAGTCTTTCAACACGCTAGTGATCGGGACGCGATAATCATGAAAATCTTGCAAGTCGTAGAACAGGCTTTTCGCACACTGGCCGAAGAGCAGGACGATACCATCCTCTGGCTGACGCAATCGATGCGCGGTGCCGGCGCCGACCTCGAGGTGCTGCTCGCCGGCAACGGTGCCAGCTACGCTGTACTGAAAAATCGCCAGCCGGCACTGACCATCGGCACCTGGCAGCAAACCGAACCAGCCGACCTGCCACGCGATATCGACAACCTGCTCGACAAGGGTGTGCCGGTCTACGTGATCCGCGAAGACCTGGCCGAACGCGGCCTGGCGGACGCAGCAGTGCATCCGCGTATCCAGATCGTCGCCAGACAGGATCTGCCCGCGCTTTACGAGCGCGTCGACCAAGTCTGGCAGTGGTAAGGCGGCTCTCGCCCCGTTAGCCTGCATATGCGCGGCATTATGCCGTGCATATGGCGTATTCCAATGATGATGTCTGCCTTGGCTACATGCTGCGCAATATAACTTGCATTTGAAATGCATAATTAATATACTGGCTGCATGCACGTAACGCGATTTACCGACATCGGCCTGCGCCTCTTGATGTACCTGGCACGTGAGCCGCGCGAAACACCGGCCGTCACTGTGGCCGAGGTATCCGGTCAGTTCGACATTCCGCACAACCATCTGGTCAAGGTGGCCGGCCTGCTGGCGCGCCATGGCTATATCGAAGCCACGCGCGGCCGTAGCGGCGGTTTGCGTCTGGCGCGTTCAGCCGAAAACATTAGGCTGGGTGAGACCATACGCGTGCTCGAGGGCATGAACGAAATGATCGATTGCGAACAGCTACGCTGCCGGCTGAGTCCGGACTGCGGCCTGCGCCACGCATTGGCGGAAGCCCAGGGCGCATTTTTCAAAGCGCTGGACAGATATACGCTCGCCGACATCATCGGCGGCAAAGTTGGCGAGGAAATCTCGCTGATGCATGGCGGCTACCTGAAAATTCTACCGGTTGCCGCGCGCGTCTGACTAGCCGGAGCATGCCACAAGCCTGCTCTTATTTTTGCAGTAAAACATGCATGTAATATGCTAATTTTAACGAAGGAGAGAACCATGCTGTCCCCTAGCGCCAAACCCTATATCGAAGCCAGCGTTCCAGTGCTGCGCGAACACGGGCTCGCCATCACCCAGGCCTTCTACCGCAACATGCTCGGCGAACATCCCGATCTGAAGAACCTGTTCAACATGGGTAACCAGGCGCAAGGCACGCAGCAGCAATCCCTGGCGGCCGCCGTCTTTGCCTATGCCGCCAATATCGACAACCCCGCCGTGCTGGCACCTGTCGTTACGCGCATCGTGCACAAGCACGCTTCGCTCGGCATCAAGCCCGAGCACTACCCCATCGTCGGCCGCCATCTGCTCGGCGCAATCAAGGAAACCCTGGGCGAAGCCGCCAACGAGCCATTGATCGATGCCTGGGCCGAAGCCTACGGTTTGCTCGCCGACGCGCTGATCGCCGAAGAAAAGCAGCTTTACCAGGCATCCACAGTGGCTGCGGGCGAGCTATTGCCGATGCAGGTCAGCGAGATTCGCCAGGAAAGCGCGCTGATCCGCTCGTTCTACCTGGTCCCGACCAACGGCCGCACCCTGCTGCCCTTCCTGCCCGGCCAGTACATCAGCGTCGCCGTGAATTTCCCCGATGGCTCGCGCCAGTTGCGCCAGTACAGCCTATCGGATGCGCCGGCCCAGCCTTATTACCGTATCTCGGTCAAGCACGAGGTCAATGGGCAATCACCGGCCGGACAGGTATCGAGCTGGCTGCATACCACCATAAAAGTCGGCGACACGCTGATGGTGAGCGCGCCATTCGGCGATTTCCATCCGCAAGCCGATGGCAACGCGCCCATGGTGCTGCTGTCGGCCGGCGCCGGCATCACGCCGATGGTTTCGGTGCTGAACCATCTGGCGCAGACGCGTCCCGAGCAACCCGTCATCTTCGCCCATGCGGCGCGCGATACGGCACATCATGCCTTGCAGGCAGACCTTGCCGCAGCACGCGAGCGCATGCCCAACCTGCAAGTCGTGACCTTCTATGAAACCCTGGACGGTGCCGGTGACGGTACGCAAGCCGTGCAAGGCTTCATGCAGGTGGCGGCGCTACCCGACTGGGACAGGCAGCAGGTCAATGTCTACCTGTGCGGCCCGCAACCTTTCATGAAAGCCATGTGGGCCAGCCTGGCGCAAGCCGGTGTGCCAGCTGAGCGCCTGCATCGTGAAGTGTTCGGCCCTGCGCTGCT
>CBILOJ010000085.1:0-8285 GCA_966238525.1 uncultured Methylophilaceae bacterium
GGAAATGCAGGACGTTGTGGCAGCAGCGCGCGGTGCCTTCCCCGGCCATCGCCTGGTGCTGGCATTCCAGCCGCACCGCTATACGCGCACGCGGGATTGTTTCGAGGATTTCGTCAAGGTGCTGTCCTCGGTCGACGCCTTGCTGCTGACCGACGTCTACCCGGCGGGCGAACCGCCCATCGTGGCGGCTGATGGCCGGTCGCTGGCACGCGCGGTTCGCGTCGCCGGCAAGGTCGAACCGTTGTTCGTGGAGACGCCGGCCGAATTGCCGGAGGCGATCTGCGACCTGGCTCAGGACGGTGACGTGGTTATCGTCATGGGCGCCGGCTCCATCGGCCAGGTAGCAGCCAGAGCGCGCGAACGCGCCGGCGAACTGGCCAGGGAGCGCGCGGCGTGATGGCGCAGCCGATGACAGCGCAAGGCCGCTTGCTGCACAACGAGCCGTTGGCGCGCTACACCAGCTGGCGTGCCGGCGGGGCGGCAGACCGCTTCTATATCCCGGCCGGGATCGACGATCTGGCGGCATTCCTGCAAGGCATGGGCGCGGCAGAGCCGCTGTATTTCGTCGGTCTCGGTTCCAATCTGCTGGTGCGCGACGGCGGCGTGCGCGGCACTGTCGTGCTCATGCACAACGCGCTATCAGCGCTACAGATGGACCAGGGGATGATCTATGCCGAAGCCGGCGTGACCTGCGCCAAATTGGCGCGTTTTGCCGCACGCCAGCATAGGCACGGCGCCGAATTCATGGCCGGCATACCGGGCACGGTCGGCGGCGCACTGGCGATGAACGCCGGCTGCCACGGCGGTGAGACCTGGGACATCGTGGCCAGGCTGAAAACGCTGGATCGCCACGGCAATGTGCACGAGCGCACGCCGGCTGAATACGAGGTGAGCTATCGCCATGTCGCCGGGCCGCAGCAGGAATGCTTTGCCGGTGCCTGGTTCGAGTTGCCGCCGGGCGACGGCGCGGAAGCGGAACAGAAGATCAAGAGCCTGCTGGCGCGGCGGCTCGCCACCCAGCCGCTCAACCTGCCGAATGCCGGTTCGACCTTCCGCAATCCGCCGGGCGATCATGCGGCGCGATTGATCGAAGCCAGCGGCCTCAAGGGATATCGCATCGGCGATGCGCAAGTGTCGGAAAAGCACGCGAACTTCATCGTCAACCTGGGTGCGGCCCGGGCAACGGACATAGAACGGCTGATCGGCCATATGCGCGATACGGTCAGGCGCGAGCACGGCGTGGAATTGCAGCAGGAAGTCAGGATTATCGGAGAAGAAGTGAATGGGTAGTAGATTCGGCAAAGTGGCGGTGTTGCTGGGCGGTCGTTCCGGCGAGCGCGAGGTGTCGCTCAAGAGCGGCAGTGCCGTGCTGGCGGCGTTGCAACGCAGCGGCGTCGATGCGCATGGTTTCGATCCGGCAGAGCAGCCGCTGCAGGGGCTCGCAGAATTCGACCGCGTGTTCATCGCCCTGCATGGCCGCTACGGCGAGGATGGCACCGTGCAGGGCGCGCTCGAACTCATGGGCGTTCCATATACCGGCAGCGGCGTCATGGCTTCGGCGCTGGGCATGGACAAATGGCGTACCAAGCTGCTGTGGCGTGCCGTAGGCGTTGCCACGCCCGATTTCGAGCTGGTGCAGGCCGATAGCGATTTTGCCGCGATCGAAGCGCGCCTGGGGTTGCCCTTGTTCGTCAAGCCGGCCAACGAAGGTTCCAGCATCGGCATCAGCAAGGTGAAGGCGGCGGGCGGGCTGCGCCCGGCATACGAACTGGCTGCCGAAGCCGATCCGCTGGTCATTGCCGAACGCTACATGGGCGGTGGCGAATACACGGTGGGGATTCTCGGCGATGTCGCATTGCCGGCGATCCGCATCGTGCCGGCCAACGAGTTCTACGACTACGAAGCCAAATACCTGCGCGACGACACGCAGTACCTGTGCCCGTGCGGGTTGCCGGCAGAGCAGGAAGCGCGGATTCGCGCCGAAGCGTTGCAGGCATTCCGTGCCGTTGGCGGCCGCGGCTGGGGTCGCGTCGATTTCCTCATGGACGACGCGGGGCGCCATTACTTCCTCGAGGTCAACACTTCGCCCGGCATGACCGACCACAGCCTGGTGCCGATGGCGGCGAAAGCGGCCGGTATCGGTTTCGACGAACTGGTGTTGAAGATATTGGAGCTGGCCCGTGTGGGATAAGCCGCAGATCCTTAACTGGATCGCCAATTTCCTCTACGCGCTGGCCGCCGTGATGCTGCTCTACGGCGTGCTGTTCGTCGTCGTGCACCTGCCGATCTTCCCGCTGCGCGAAGTGCGCGTGGAAGGCGAGCTGCATCACGTCACGCGCGAGCAGCTCAAGCTCATTGCCGAACGCCATCTCAAGGGCAACTTTTTTACGCTGGACCTGGCGCAGGCGCGCGATGCATTCGAGAAGCTGCCGTGGGCACGCAACGTCAGTGTGCGTCGCCGCTGGCCGGACCGGCTCGAGGTGACAGTGGAAGAGCATCGCGAGCTGGCGCGCTGGGGCAATGTCGCGCTCGTGAATAGCTATGGCGAACTGTTCCAGGCGGCATCCGACAGTGATTTGCCGGTGTTCTACGGCCCCGCCGACGGCGTGCGTGAGGTGGCCGAGCAATATGCAATTTTCAGCCATACGCTGGCGGCGCCCGGCCTCGGTGTCGCGCAGCTTGTGCTGTCGCCGCGGCGTGCCTGGACCATTACCACCGACAAGGGCATGGTCATCGAGATCGGGCGCGAGCACGTGGAGGAGCGGCTGCAGAAATTCGCCGGTGCCTTTGGGCAGACCCTGGGCAATCTGGGACGCGAAGTGCGCTACGCCGATCTGCGTTATCCGAACGGTTTCGCCGTGCGCAAGCCCGGACCTGCAGCGAGGGCCGGCACGGTATGAATATGGGAGCTTGCCGCGCAGGCATTGGCGGCGCATTAAATGGAGCAATCCATCTTTGGAGAGACAAATGAGCAGGATCAGGGAAGACAAGAATCTCATCGTCGGGCTGGACATCGGCACCTCGAAGATCGTCGCCATCGTGGCCGAGTTGCAGCCAGATGGCCATCTCAAGGTGATCGGCCTCGGGCAGCATGCTTCGCGCGGCCTGAAGAAAGGCGTGGTCATCAATATCGACTCCACCGTGCAGGCGATACAGCGTGCGCTGGAGGAAGCCGAGCTCATGGCCGACTGCAAGATCAGTACCGCCTACACCGGCATCGCCGGCAGTCACATCAAGAGCCTGAATTCGCACGGCATGGTCAAGATCAAGGACGCCGAGGTGACGCAGATGGACGTCGATCGCGTCATCGAGACCGCGCGTGCGATCGCGCTGCCGTCGGACCAGCAGATCCTGCACATCCTGACCCAGGAATTCATCATCGACGGTCAGGAAGACGTACGCGAACCGATCAGCATGAGCGGCATGAAGCTGGAGGTGAAGGTGCACATCGTCACCGGCGCCGTATCGGCAGCCCAGAACATCGTCAAGTGCATCAAGCGCTGCGGACTTGATGTCAGCGATCTCATCCTGCAGCCGCTGGCGTCGAGCACAGCGGTGCTGACCGAGGACGAGAAGGAGTTGGGCGTCTGCCTGGTCGACATCGGCGGCGGCACCACCGATATTGCCGTCTTCAAGCAAGGCGCGATTCGCCATACCGCCGTAGTGCCGATCGCCGGCGACCAGATTACCAACGACGTGGCAGTGGCGTTCCGTACGCCTACGCAGTCGGCCGAGGAAATCAAGATCAAGTATGGCTGCGCATTGCGTCAGCTGGCGGCGCAGCGCGAAGTGGTGGAAGTGCCGGGTGTCGACGGCCGCGAGCCGCGGCAGCTATCGGTGCAGACCCTGGCCGAAGTCATCGAGCCGCGCGTGGTCGAGCTGTATGAATTCGTGCTGGGCGAACTGCGCCGCAGCGGCATGGAAGACATGATCGCCTCGGGCATCGTCATCACCGGCGGCTCGGCCGGCATGCGCGGCATGGTGGAACTGGGCGAGGAAATTTTCCATATGCCGGTACGGCTCGGCATGCCGCGCTACGTCGGCGGCTTGTCGGAAGTGGTGAGCAACCCGCGCTACGCCACCGGCGTCGGCCTCGTGCTCATGGGCAAGCAGCAGATGGAACGCCATCTGCAGGGGCAAATGGAATCGAATTCCTTCGCACGCATACTGGAACGCATGAAGAGCTGGTTCCAGGGGAATTTCTAGAGATTGACGCCAGGCAGAACAGCGCCGGCGGAATAAGGCAGTAACAGCAGTTTGGGCAGAAGTTGTTTTCAGGCAGAAGTCGTTACGTTATACAAGGAGACATTCAAATGTTTGAAATTATGGACAGGGACTCGCAAGAGGCTGTAATCAAGGTGATCGGTGTCGGCGGCTGCGGCGGTAATGCAGTTTCGCACATGATCGAAAGCAACGTCAGCGGCGTGGAATTCATCTGCGCCAATACCGATATGCAGGCGCTGAAGAAGAGCCAGGCCAAGACCGTGCTGCAGATCGGCACCGACATTACCAAGGGTCTGGGCGCCGGCGCTCGGCCCGACATCGGCCGCGAAGCGGCACTGGAAGACCGCGACCGCATCGCCGAAGTCATCGACGGCGCGGATATGCTCTTTATTACGGCCGGCATGGGCGGCGGTACCGGTACCGGCGCCGCCCCCATCATCGCCGAGGTGGCCAAGGAAATGGGCATCCTGACCGTGGCCGTCGTCACCAAGCCGTTCGTCTTTGAAGGCAAGCGCACCAAGGTGGCGCAAGAGGGCCTGGAAGAACTTTCCAAGCACGTCGACTCTCTGATCGTCATCCCGAACGAGAAGCTGATGCAGGTGCTGGGTGAGGACGTGCCGTTCCTCGACGCGTTCAAGGCCGCCAACGAAGTGCTGCACAACGCGGTAGCCGGCATCGCCGAAATCATCAATTGCCCGGGCCTGGTCAACGTCGACTTTGCCGACGTGCGTACCGTGATGTCGGAAATGGGCATGGCGATGATGGGTTCGGCCATGGCGACCGGCACCGAGCGTGCACGCATTGCTGCCGAACAGGCGGTAGCCAGCCCGTTGCTGGAAGACGTCAACCTCGCCAATGCGCGTGGCGTTCTGGTGAATATCACCGCGAGCGGCTCGTTCAAGATGAAGGAATACTACGACGTCATGAACACGATCAAGGCTTTCACCGCCGAAGACGCGACTGTCATCGTCGGCAACGTGTTCGACGAATCGATTGGCGATGGCCTGCGCGTGACCATGGTGGCCACCGGTCTCAATGGCGCCGCTGCCGGTCGTCGCCAGCAGAAGCCCGAGCTGCGTGTGATGAGCCAGGTTCGCGACGGCACCACCAACCAGCCGGTGTATGTCGGCGGTAGCGACGATGACGGTCCGGCGGTGTTCAGTTCCAACGGCCGCCGTGCGCAGGTTGAGGCGATGAAGCTGTCCGGTGTCGAGGAGTACGATATCCCGGCCTTCCTGCGCAAGCAGGCTGACTGATGACATGCTCGCCGCAGCCGCTCCTGGCGGCGGCTCGGATGGAATGGAAGCTGGAATGTGTTATGCTTTAAGACTGGCTAATGCTTAAAAAAGAACTCAGGTATTCAAGCTCGATGTTGAAACAACGGACATTGAAGAGCGTGGTGCGCGCCACCGGCGTCGGATTGCACACGGGCGACAAGGTAACCCTGACCTTGCGTCCCGCCGCGCCCGACACCGGCATCGTTTTTCGCCGGGTTGATTTGCATGATCTGCCTGATGCAAATGGCCCGCGGGAAATGCAGGCGCAGCCCCATCTCGTGTCCGACACGCGTGTGTGTTCGGCGCTCGAGCAAGAAGGCGTACGCGTTGCCACCGTCGAGCACCTGATGTCGGCATTGGCCGGCCTCGGCATTGATAATATCTACGTGGATCTCGATGCTGCCGAAGTGCCTATCATGGATGGCAGCGCTGGTCCTTTCGTCTTTCTGCTGCAGTCGGCGGGTATTGTCGAGCAGCCCGCACTGAAGAAATTCATTCGCATCAAGAAGACCGTGGAGGTCAGGAACGCCGATAAATGGGTGCGTTTCGATCCCTACTTTGGTTTCAAGATCGATTTCACCATCGATTTCGATCATCCGGCGGTTGAGCATACCGGTCAGAACGTCAAGATCGATTTCGCCGACAATTCCTATATCAAGGAAGTCAGCCGCGCGCGGACTTTCGGCTTCATGCACGAGGTCGAAGCCCTGCGTTCGATGGGCCTTGCCCAGGGCGGCAGTCTCGACAACGCGATCGTGCTCGACGAATACCGCATTCTCAATACCGACGGTTTGCGCTACGACGACGAATTCGCCAAGCACAAGGTGCTGGATGCCATCGGTGACCTTTACATGCTGGGCCACCCGCTGATTGGTGCCTTTACCGCCTACAAGTCGGGGCATGCGCTCAACAACCAGCTGCTGCGTGCCTTGCTGGCCGATGCCGAAGCCTGGGAATTCGCCACTTTCGAGCGTGTCGAAGAGGCGCCGCACGGCTTCCAGATTCCGCTCGCAGTCCCGCCCGTCCTGCAGTACAGCTAGGCGCAGGAGCCGGCCGTGCTGGTGCTGCGTTTCCTGCTGATCCTGACGCTGGTCGCAGTGGCGGTGACCTTCGCCATTTACCTGCTGTCGGGTGACAAGCGCTATCTGCGCCTCTGCTGGCAGATCGTCAAATTCACGCTGGTACTGTTGCTGGTGGCGGGCGTTGTCTTCGCCGCCAGCCGCATCATCCTGTTCTAGCTGTTCCATTCAGCGGGCATTTGCACGTCCTCGCCGGCGGGCCTGTGCTATGCTTTGCCGCATGGTTGATTAAAGGTGTTGCAATGCAATTGACCTGCCTACTACTGTGTTTGACCCTGCTTTTCAGCGGCCGGGCATGGGCGCTTGAGAACGAAGAGCTTTTCGCCCGGGCGCAGAAGGCTTACGACAAGCGCGACGATACGGCGCTGGCTGGCTACGCGCGGCAGATGCATGACCGTGACTATATCGTCGCTCCTTACGCCGATTACTGGCTCATGCTGCTGCATTTGAGCGACGCGGACACCGCCAGTGTGCGCGCATTCTTCGATCGCTATCCCGATTTGCCGTTTACCGACCGCGTACGCGGCGAATGGCTGAAGCAGCTCGCCAAGCGCGGCGACTGGCCTACCTTTTTCGAAGAGTACCCGCGCTTTCACCGCGACGATACCACGGTCGCCTGCTATGCACTGGCACAGCGCGCGGCGCAGGGCGATCTCATTGCGCTGACGGAAGGCAAGCCGGTGTGGATGACGGCCAAGGACCAGCCCGACAGCTGCAATGCGCTATTCGAGCGCATGATCGCCACCAATGTGCTCAGCGCTGATGATGTCTGGCAGCGCTTCCGTCTGGCACTGCAATCCAACAAGATCGGCCTGGCCAAGAGCGTGGTGCAATGGCTGCCGCGCATCGACCGCGCGGATGCGAAACTGGTCGACACCGTCTACAAGAATCCCAAGCGCGTACTGGACAAGGAAACCATCTCGTTCAGCAGCCGCTATGGCCAGGAACTCAATCTCTATGCGCTGGAACGCGTTTATCGCAGCGATTCCGACGCGGCACTTGAACTATGGCAGCAGTTGCAGTCGCGCTTCACGCCGGCGCAGCAAGGTTATCTGTGGGGTCGGTTCGCGCTGCATGCGGCGCGCAAGCATGATCCCGCCGCGCTCGAGTGGTTCAGGCGCGCGCAGCAGCATGCCATGCTGGACCGCGAGCAGCTGGCTTGGCAGGTGCGTGCCGCCCTGCGCGTGAAGAACTGGGAGCAGGTGCTGGCCGCCATCGCGGCCATGGGGCCGGAGCAGCAGCAGGAGGAAAGCTGGCGCTACTGGAAGGCACGCGCATTGAAGGAGCGTGATCAGATTCCTGCGGCCAACGCCATTCTGGTGCAGCTGGCGCATGAGCCCAGCTATTACGGCCTGCTGGCGGAAGACGAACTGGGCGACGTGCTGCGCGAGCCGCCCAGTCTGTACAAGGCGACGAGAAGCGAAATACGCACAGTATCAGCATTACCGGGCATCCGGCGTGCGTTCGAACTGCATAGGCTGGGCCAGCGCTGGGAATCGCGCGCGGAATGGGCCTGGGCCGTGCGTGATTTCGACGACAAGCAGCTCATTGCCGCTGCCGAGGCCGCCGTCGATGCCGACTGGTACGACATCGCCATCAATACGGCAGAAAAAACCCAGTTTGTACACGATTTTACCCTGCGCTACCCCACGCCATACCGCGACATGATGAAAGCTTACGCGCGCGAGAACGATCTGGACGAAGC
>CBILOJ010000086.1:0-8265 GCA_966238525.1 uncultured Methylophilaceae bacterium
CTGCGCGCCGGCGAGAACCTGTCGGTGTTCTTCTTCAACGAAATCAACCGCGCGCGGCCGCAGGTGCATGCGCTCATGCTGCGCGTGATGGCGGAACGCCACCTGACCGCGTTCAAGAAGGAATACCGGCTGCCGCACATGGTCGTGTTCGCCGACCGCAACCAGGTCGAGAAGAACGAAACCTTCGAGATTCCGTCCGCCGCCCGCGACCGCTTCATGATGGAAATCCCGATCGAGATTCCCGAGGACCGCGAGCTGCGCAAGGCGCTGATGTTCGACACCCGCTTCCAGCATGCCGAAAGCCTGACCCAGCAGATCGAGCCCGGCATCCTGCAGTTCAACGAGCTCAACGACTTTTCCGACACGCTGCAGAACCACATCCGCTCGAGCGACGCCATCGAGGAATACGCGCTCGACCTGTGGCAGGCGACGCAGGATCCGGGCCAGTACGGCATCACGCTCGACAGCGTCGACATCACGCGGCTGATCCAGGCCGGGGCCAGCCCGCGCGGCATGGGCATGCTGCTCAAGGCGGCGCGCGTGCACGCCTGGCTCATGGAGCGCGACAGCCTCTATCCCGAGGACCTGCATGCCGTGTTCCACGAAATCATCGCCCACCGCCTGGTGTTCAACGCCATGTACGAAACGCGCCGCACCGCGCTGGCGCGCGAACTGACCGCGCGCATCCTGAGCAGCATCGCCGTGCCGGCCAAGCCCGTGATCGCCGCGGTCGCCTGACATGCTGCCGTCCGAGGCCAAGCCGTTCGCCTATCGCGTACCCTGGAAATCGAGCAGCGCCCATCTGGGCGATCACCGCGGCACGGCGCGGGGCATCGGTTATGAATACCGCGGCAATGTCCCGCTGATCGACTATCCAGACGCCCGGCGCCTCGATTTGCGCCAGAGCGTGCGCGACCCGATGGAGCAGATCCAGGTCCGCCAATTCAACCAGGACAACACGACTCCGGTGTTCGCCGTCTGCGACCTGTCGAGCTCGATTCAGTACGGCGGCCGCCGGCGCAAGCTGGACCTGGCGCTGGAAATCGCCGCTTCGGTTGCGCGCTCGGCATTCGACAACAGCGACATGTTCAGCCTCGTCAGCTATCACGACCACGTGGTCGAGGAGGCGTCGCTCACCCTGAGCCACCAGGTGCACCAGGCCTTCGAGGTCATGGAGCAGCTGGCCGCGTTCGAGCGCATGCATGCCGGCGCGCACGGCGTGCTCGAAGTACCGCAATACCTGAGCCAGCACCGGGGCCTGGTGTTCTGGATTTCCGATTTCCACATGCCGCTCGCGCTGATCGAACAGGCGCTCAACATGATGTCGCGGCACCTGGTCGTTCCCGTGGTGCCGTGGGACGAGCGCGAATACCGCAAGCTGCCGCGCTTCGGCTTCGGCAACATGCTGGACCCGGAAACCGGCCACCACCGCACCATCTTCTTCCGTGAAGCCGTGCGCCAGCAGTTCGAGGCCGCCTTCGCCGCACGCCGGCAGGCACTGGAACATCTGTTCCTGAGTTTCGAAAGCCCGTCCCTGCACATCGAAGGCGAATATACGCCGGAAGCCATGTCCCACTATTTCGAGCAGTACATGAGCCTATGAACAAGCTATTGACCACACTTCTGCCGGCAACGGCCCTGCTGGCGTCCGGCCTCGCGCTGGCGGCGCCGGCCGACGGCCGCATCCTGCAAATCGACAACCCGCCGCAAACCTACGGCGTAGAGATCGGCGACATCCTGCAGCGCACGGTGCGGATCGAGCTGCCGGCGGGATACGCCCTGTCGCCGAGTTCGCTGCCGGTCAAGGGCACGCGCAACGACGGCATAGAGCTGGTCGATGTCGCCGTCGACCAGCCGCAGGGCGACGAAACGCGCTACACCGTCAAGCTGCGTTACCAGGTGTTCGCCCAGGCGGCGGCGCCGGCTTCCAAGGCGCTGCCGACAACCAAGCTGGCCGCGACCGGCGACGGCAAGACGCTGACGCTGGCCGTGCCGGCCTGGCGCTTCTGGTTCGCGCCATTGGTGGCGGTGGACAACTTCAAGACCGCGCGGACCAGCCTGCAGCCGTCGCTCGGCCCGGTGCTGCTGGAAACGCAGCCGCAGCGGCTGGGGCTCGCGATCTACGCCGCGCTGGCCGCGATCGGCCTCGTCGGCCTCGTCTACATCAACGCCGACCGCCGCTGGCTGCCGTTCATGGGCGGCCCGTTCGCGCGCGCGCATCGCCGGATCAAGCGCCTGCGGCATAAGCCGGCGCAGCAGAAGCAGGCCCTGTTCCACCTGCATCAGGCCTTCAACCAGACCTTCGGCGCCAGCGTCTTTGCCGCCGACATCGAGCGCTTCGTCGAACGCCATCCGCGCTTCGCCGGCCTCAAGGCGCAGATCGCGGCCTTCTTCGAACGCTCCAACCGCGCGTTGTTCGCCGGCGACGAGCAGGGCATGAGCGCGGCCGAACTGCTGGCCTTGAGCCGCAGCCTGCGCGACAGCGAGCGCGGCGTATGACCTGGGCGCATCCGTGGGCGCTGGCGCTGCTGCCGCTGGCGCTGGTACCGTTCTGGCTCAAGAGCCGCCAGGGCCAGATGTATTCCTGGCTGGACATCGTGCCGCAGGACCGCGTGTCGGACCTCGCCAATTTCGCCGTCAAACTTGCGACGGCGCTGCTGCTGGCCAGCATCGTCATCGCCATCGCCGGCCCGCAGGGCGCCGAGCAGCAGGTGCAGCGCATCGGCAAGGGCGCGCAGACCGTGCTCGTCATCGACCGCAGCGTCAGCATGGACCATCCGTTTGCCGGTGACGCCAGCAGCGGCCGCGCGGCCGAGATCAAGTCGGCCGCCGCGCGCCGGCTGATCACCAAGTTCATCGACTCGCGGCCGGACGACATGATGGGCGTGGTGGGGTTCACCAATTCCGCGCTCTACGGCATCAAGATCACCGCCAACCGCGCCGCCATCCACTCGGGGATCAACGCCGCCACCAGCGCCGCCATCAACCAGACCAACATCGGCGCCGGCATCACCAAGGGCGTGATGCTGTTCGACGAGATTCCGAGTTCGGGCTCGCGCGCCATCATTCTGCTGTCCGACGGCGCCGGCAAGCTGAGCCCGCGCGTCAAGCACAAGCTCCGCCAGCAGCTCAACGGCAAGGACATCAACCTCTACTGGATCGTGCTGCGCGAGCCCGATGACATCAGCATCTTCACCGACCGCGAGTACGACGACGAGAACGCGCCGACCGCGATCGCGCTCGACCGCTTCTTCGCCAGCCTCAAGACCAAGTACAAGGCCTACGAGGCGGACAATCCCGCCGCGCTGCAATCGGCGATCCAGGACATCGACTCGCGCGAGAAGAACGCCATCCAGTACACCGTCACCATTGCCGGTCGCGACTACGCACGCGATTTCATCGTGCTTGGGCTGGTCTTGGGCGTACTGCTGCTCATCGTCAAGAATCTAAGGGTGCATTCATGGGAAAACGCTTGAAAACCGCCAACCTGCTGTTCGGCCTGCTGCTGATCGCGGGCGTCGCCGGCTCCGCTTACGAGGCTTACCAGTTGCGGCAGATCGAACAAGTCAACGTGGCGCTGAAGCACGGCAAGCAGCTGCGCGGCAGCGATTATCCGTTCGAGCAGAAGTTCGCCGCCGCCTGGCTGCAGGGCTCGCAGCGCGACTACAAGCGCGCGTTGCAGACCTATGGCCAGCTGCTGGAAATGCCACTGACCACGCTGCAGCAGGCGAGAGTGCAGTACAACATTGCCAATAGCCTGCTGCTGAGCGGACTGGGCCGCGGCCTCAATGAAGACGGCTCGCTGGTCGACGACGCCAAGTACGAGCTGTCGCAGGCGCGCATCGCCTATGAACAGGCATTGCGCCTGGAGCCTGCCAGCGGCCCGGCCAGGTTCAACCTGAGCCTATTGCTGTCCATCCTGCCCAGCGACCTGCAGCCGCGCGAGAAGCAGCAATCGGACATGGAACTCAGCAACCTGCCCATCGGCCTGCCATGAAGAAGTTCGTACGCCTGCTGCGGGAATACCATGAGGCGCTGCTGCTCGGCGCCGCGGCAGTGTTGCTGGCGCTGGCGCTGGTCAAGCCGCAAATCCAGCTCGAGCGCGACGTGCACAACTATTTCCTGCTGGCCGACGTCTCGCAAAGCATGAATGCCGAGGATGTGCAGCTCGGCGGCAAGCCGGTAAGCCGCATGGCCTACATGCGCCATCTCATGAAGAAAGTAGTGGAAACCTCGGCTTGCGGTACTTACGTCAGCCTCGGCGTGTTTGCCGCCGAAAACTCGGCGCTGCTGTTCATGCCGCTCGAGGTCTGCGCCAATTACGACGTCATCGTCGATTCCATCGACCAGCTCGAATGGCGCATGTCATGGCGCGGCAACAGCCGGCTCAGTTTCGGCGTCCGCGCCGCCGCCAAGACGCTGGATGCGCAAAGCGCTGCGGCCAAGCTGTTCTTCTTCACCGACGGCGACGAAGCGCCCAAGGTCAACGCCATCAACAAGCTGGACCTGACCGGTTTGCAGGGCGGCGAGAACATCATTTTCGTCGGCATCGGCGGCCACCAGCCGGTACCGGTGCCGCGCTACAACTCGGCCAACAAATGGGTCGGGTTCTGGTCGTCCGACGCCAAGGAAATCGGCGCCGGCGCCACCGGCGTCACCTACAACGATACCAGCCAGGACGAGCCCGACCCGCAAGTGGCTTACGCCGAATACGACCGCTACCTGTCGCAGCTCGAGGACGAGTACCTGCGCGGCCTGGCCAAGGAGGTCAGGGGCCAGTACGTGGAAGGCACGGACACCGCCAAGTTCTACGACTTCGTGCATGGCCAGCCGCCGGCCGCGACCTTTGTCGCCGCCTATCCCGTCGCCTGGCTTTATCTGAGCCTGGCCGGCCTGCTGGTCCTGCTCACCTATCTGCCCGACATCCTGTTCCGGCGCCGTCAGGGCATCCTCAAGACCGCAGCAGCAGGCCGCGCCCGCTGAGCCCTACCGGCAGCGCGGGCATCGGTCCATCCCGCCCTGACCGAGGATTGCACATTGCGCTAGAGTTTGTCCAGGAACAGCGGCAAGCGCGGGCCTGCTGAACAGCGGCCTGCACCTTAGCCGTCGCAGCCGGGCGGCGTCAAACTGAGGCAGACGCTGTCCCGTGCAAGCTGTCGGCACGCAACCATGGAAAGGAGCCGCCTGACATGGCATTCAGCAATTCGTCGCAGCGACTCATGAACCAGCTGAGCCGGCTGCTGCGCGGACACCACGAAACCCTGCTGCTCGGCGCGGCGACGCTGCTGCTGGCGCTGGCGCTGATCAAGCCCGAGATCGAACTCGAACGCGACGTCCACAACTACTTCCTGCTGGCCGACGTCTCGCAGAGCATGAATGCCGAGGACGTCGAGCTCGACGGCAACAAGGTCAGCCGCATGGATTATGTGCGCCATCTGATGAAGAAGGTGGTGGAAACCTCGCCCTGCGGCACTTACGTCAGCCTCGGCGTGTTTGCCGACGTGAATACGGCGCTGCTGTTCATGCCGCTCGAAGTCTGCGCCAATTACGATGTCATCGTCGATGCCATCGGCCAGCTGGAATGGCGCATGTCCTGGCGCGGCCACAGCCGCATCAGCTACGGCATACGCGCCGCCGCCAAAACCCTGGATTTGCAAAGCGTGCCGGCGACGATGCTGTTCTTCACCGATGGCGACGAAGCGCCCAAGGTCAATGTCGTCAACAAGCACAGCCTGACAGACCTCCAGGGCGGCAAGAACATTATCCTGGTCGGCGTCGGCGGCCATGAACCGGTGGCGATCCCGCGCTACAACACCGCCAACGAATGGATAGGTTTCTGGTCATCGGATACCCAGTTCATCGGCGCCAACGTCACCTACAACGACACCGGCATGGACGAGCCCGACCCGCTGGTCGCCTATGCCGAATTCGACCGCTATCTGTCCCAACTCGAGGACGAGTATCTGCGCGGCCTGGCTGGGGAATTCCACGGCCAGTACGTCGAAGGCCGGGACACGCAGGCATTTTATGAATTCGTGGATGGCCAGCCGCCGGCCGGCACCTTCGTCGCCGCCTATCCCGCCGCCTGGCTTTATCTGAGTCTGGCTGGATTGCTGGTGCTGCTGACTTTCCTGCCGGATGTCCTGTTCCGGTGGCGCCAGTCCCGGCTGGCAAGCCGGCTGCCGTAGCGGAGCCGGCACAGCGTGGCCATTAACCACGATAATGTGCTGCGCACGGTTTACAAACAAGCGGCGCCGCCACTAAAGTAGTAGCGACATCACGACCAAGGGCCCCAATATGAAATTCATCATCAGCCTGCTCATCTTCATCGCCGACGTTTATGCGATTCTGCAGATTGCCGCCAGCAGCGCCAGCCTCGGCAAAAAACTGCTGTGGATCCTCGGTGTCCTCATCTTCCCGGTCGTAGGCTTCATCGTCTGGTATTTTGCCGGACCCGGACGCAAGCCCTGATGCCATGCTGCTGCCGATAGGCGCGCTGACGCTCAAGAAAACCATTACGCTGCTGGCGCTGGTCGAACCCGCCTCCATGATCCCGATCTTCCTCGCGACCGTGGAAGGGCTGGAGATGGACGAAAAGACCTGGTTCGCGCGCATGATCGGCATCAGCGTCACCCTCGCGCTGCTGCTCGCCGCCTTCTTCGGCATGCCGTTGTTTTCGCTGCTTGGCGTCTCGATCGGCGCCATGCAGGTTGGCGGCGGCATCATTGTGCTGCTGCTGGCGATCGCCATGGTGCTGGGCAAGGAAACCTCGTTCAAGGGCGCACCGGCCGACACTTCATCGCTCACGCGACGACGGCCGGCCATCGTGCCGCTGGCCATTCCACTACTGGCGGGCCCGGCCGCGCTCAGCTACGTCATGGCAAACAGCAGCCTGCACCGTGAACTCGACCTGATCCACGTCATCCTGCCCATCGTCATCATCGGCATCACCTGCTGGTTCACTTTCCATGCCGCAGCCAAGGCGCGTTCGCGCATCCGCCAGTCCACGCTCGATGTCATCGAGCGTATCGCCGGCTTTATCCTCGCCGCCATGTCGATCGAAATGATCGCCACCGGTTTGCGCGAGTTGTTCCCCATACTGCTGCCGTTGCACAGCTGAGAACGGGCTAGCCAGGGCCGGATAGCGCTGGGGTATGGCGGGATTTATAAGCATTCTTCTCGCTTGCTCAGGCAATCCAGGCCGATGCGCGTACTGTGTTTTAACTCAATCAGTTATGTGCTCTATATAACTGTTGCGACTCGGGATTGCGGGCACATTGGACAAGTGCACTATTTATCCAACCTGTGATAAAGGAGTAACCCATGCGTACATCCAGTCTATGGAAAGCATTACCCCTGACAGCGTTATTACTGGCAATGAATGCGCCTAACGCTTTGGCGGGCGGCACCAACCGCGGCGACAATACCTCGGCCGAACCTGGCGACAAGGCAACGACCACGCGCGAGGCGACCGACCCTGAACATGACCGCAGAAAAGGCACGACCAAAACCGACAAGATGGACACGCCGACCAAACCTGGTGACAGCGGCAGCTCCAGTGGCTCGTCGGGATCCGATAGCAGCGGCTCTTCCGGCAATCAGTACTAATAACTAGTACTGCCAATAAAAAAGCGGAAGCTCAGCTTCCGCTTTTTCTTTTGCTGATAACCCCGTGAATCCCGCGTTTACAAATCAAGATCGCTGAGGCCGGGATGATCGTCCGGGCGCCGCCCCTGCGGCCAGAAGAACTTGCGATCGCTCGCCTCAATCGGCAAATCGTTGATACAGGCATAGCGGCGCCGCATGAGTCCGTTGTCGGCAAATTCCCAGTTCTCGTTACCATAGGAACGATACCAGTTGCCCGAATCGTCATGCCACTCGTAGGCGAAGCGCACGGCGATGCGGTTGCCGTCGAACGCCCATAATTCCTTGATGAGCCGGTAATCGAGCTCGCGCGCCCATTTGCGCGTGAGGAAGCCGATGATCTCTTCGCGGCCGTTGGCAAACTCCGCACGATTGCGCCACTGGCTATCCGGGGTATAGGCCAGCGCCACCTTGGCCGGATCGCGGCTGTTCCAGCCGTCTTCGGCCAGGCGCACCTTGGTCGCGGCGCTCTCGCGCGTAAAAGGCGGTAACGGCGGACGGGCTGCTGCATCGGCGTTCATGGCGATCTCCTCAAAGCTGCGTGTCGTCTTGCGCAGCAAATATGGAGCATAGTCGAAAGTCGGCCCCAGCCGCAATGCGGCGATCGCTTAGGCCGTCAAA
>CBILOJ010000087.1:0-8249 GCA_966238525.1 uncultured Methylophilaceae bacterium
ACTTGCCGTACGCGCGCAAGCCGCATCCGGCCTATAACGACGCCAAGATTCCGGCGTGGGAGATGATACGCTTCTCGGTCAACATCATGCGTGGCTGCTTCGGCGGCTGCACCTTCTGCTCGATCACCGAGCACGAAGGCCGCATCATCCAAAGCCGCTCTGAAGCCTCCATCCTCAAGGAAGTGGAAGAGATCCGCGACAAGGTCGAAGGCTTCACCGGCGTCATTTCCGATCTTGGCGGGCCGACCGCCAATATGTACCGCATGGCCTGCAAGAGCGAAAAAATCGAGCAGTCCTGCCGCAAGCTGTCGTGCGTCTATCCCGGTATCTGCGAGAACCTCAATACCGACCACTCGGCGCTGATCCAGCTCTATCGCAAAGCGCGTGCGATTCCGGGCGTGAAGAAGATCCTGGTCGGCTCCGGCCTGCGCTACGATTTGGCCGTGACTTCGCCCGAATACGTCAAGGAGCTGGTGCAGCACCACGTCGGCGGCTATCTCAAGATCGCACCCGAACATTCGGAAGAGAATGTACTGTCGAAGATGATGAAGCCCGGCATGGGCGCTTACGACAAGTTCAAGGAAATGTTCGAGCGCTTCAGCAAGGAAGCCGGCAAGGAGCAGTACCTGATCCCGTACTTCATCGCCGCGCATCCGGGCACGACCGACGAGGACATGCTCAACCTCGCGCTCTGGCTCAAGAAGTACAACTTCAAGCTGGACCAGGTGCAGACCTTCACGCCGACGCCGATGGCAATGGCGACCGCCATGTACCACAGCGGCAAGAACCCGCTGCGCAAGGTGACCGATGACAGTGAAGCCGTGCCTATTCCCAAGGCCGGCGGCGTACGCCGCTTGCACAAGGCCTTTATTCGCTACCACGATCCCAATAACTGGCCTATGCTGCGTGAAGCGCTGAAGCGCATGGGACGCGAAGACCTCATCGGCAGCGGCAAGAAACATCTGGTGCCGGCTTGGCAACCCGCGATGATGGCTACACGCAAACCGGGTTCCGGGCAGCAGGGCAAGCCGGTTTCGTCCGCGAAGAAGTTTTCCCGCTCACACAAATAGGTTCGAATTCACCGAAAAAGGATTCGCTTATGCATACCTACAGTTTGGCCCGTCTCTTGCGCTGCCTGCTGGCGGCGACGCTGTTTTCCTTCATGCTGGCGGCGCAGGCGGCAGACACCGGCCTGCTGTGGAAAGTGCAAGCGCCGAACGGTACCTCCAGCTACCTGTTCGGTACCATGCATGCCGATGATGCGCGCATCACCGATTTTTCGCCGGAACTGGAGCAGGCACTGGCCGACAGCGACGCTTTCATGATGGAAATATTGCCGCCCGACGATATTTCGATCTATTTCATGCAGGATGCCTCGCTGGCCGAGCTGCTCACCGAAGACGAACTGGCACAGGTGAAAAAACTCGCCGACTTTCATGCCATGCAGGAAGATATCGCGCTGCACATGAAGCCCTGGCTACTGGCCATGGTGTTCGATCTGCCCAAACCGCAATCGCCGTTGGCGCAGGACGTGCAACTGCTGGCCAAGGCACAGGCACAGAACAAGCAGATTCTCGGACTGGAAACGACTGAAGCGCATTTCGGCGCGCTCGACGGCCTGACGCGCGAAGAGCACCTGACCATGCTGCGTGCCGTGCTCAAGCGTACTCCCGAGGAAAAGGAACGCGATTTTGAGCGTTTGCTCGGCGCCTATCTTGAAGGCGACACAACCAGGATAGCTGCTTTGGACGACGACATCACGGGCGGCATGCTGCCCCCCGAGCTGTGGCAGAAGATGAAGGTGCGACTCATCGACGAGCGCAATGTGCGCATGGCGGAGCGCATCGTCGAAGAAGGTGGCAAGCAATCGCTATTCGTCGCCGTCGGCGCCTCGCATCTGGCCGGGGAAAATGGCTTGCTGGCGCGCTTGCGCAAGGCCGGTTACCGGGTCAGCGCGCTGTAATTCTCGGCTGTCTCCACAATGGCCGAGAACTACAGTGGCTTGATGAGCATCAGGTAATTGGTGCGCAAACAATAACGCTTGCACACCCTACAGGAAGCATTTCCGCTGGCGTAGGGTTTGCAATCTCCGATTGCGAACCAATGGCCGCGAGAACATCGGCAAATCTGCCGATGCACCTGCCTTGCGCTTCCGGTTCGTCGAGTCCGAACGATCCATAACCGCCGCATACCCCAACCAGTCGCGCAAGTGCGACAGCAACCATCAGTCAGCGCATTGCGGCCGCGTGCATCAGAGCTTGACCCCGGTGAACAGGTATAGCGTCAGTGCGACGCCGAGCGCAGCGATGGCGGCATTGAGCCAAGCGCCGGGACTGACGCGATAACCGGTCGGGACTTCCACGGGCTTGAGCGTGGCCAGCACCTTGCGGTATTGCACGACCGAAACCAGCGCCCCGGCTGAACCCAGCAGCATGAAGGCGATGCCAACCCAGAAGGAGAGGCCGCGCTCGAGCCCGGCACTGGCTTGCAACGTACCTTTCTGCATTTGCAGCAGCAACAGGAACAGGCCGAAACGCTCGACCATGAAGCCGAACGCGAGCAGGGTGAGGCTGGTGCGCGTCCAGGCCAGCAGCGTGCGCTCGGCGGCGAAGAATACACGCGGGTCATTGAGGTCGGACATTCCAGCTCTCCTCAAGGTCGGGGTGGGCGGCGGCTTCTTCGGCCAGCCGACCGATGTAGTGCGCGAAATCGGGATCTTCGCCGTGCAGCAGGCGCGGCAGCAGTTTGCGGAAGTCTTCGCGCTGGCACCATTCGCGCATGAAGTCCTCCCACGACGACCAGCGACGTTTCTGCTTGCGCGTCATTTTTTCCTCATAGGCCAGCAGATAGGCGCGCTCGAACAGCGATACGAGGATCTCGAACAGTACCAGCATGCGCTCGCGCTGTTCGGAGGTCAGGTCGCTGATCTCGCGCTGCGAGCGCAGCTTGAGGTCGGGGTTGTCGATGACCAGTTTGAGGAAATCGGTGTAATCGTTGGTGAGCAGCTGGTAGACCTCTTCTTCTTCGTTTTCGCGCTCCTTGCGCTGCTCGAGGATGAAGAAAACGATGGCGATCGGCAGGCCGAATACGGTGACGATATAGCTCAGCAGTTCCCAGGTTTCCAGCGTCATGCCGTTACGATACCAGCTTCAGGCCGATAATCGAACCGATCAGCAGAACCAGGAAGACCAGCCGCAGGGCGGTGGCCGGCTCGCCGAAGACGAGGATGCCGATGAGTGCGGTACCGAACGCTCCGATACCGGTCCAGACGGCATAGGCCGTTCCCAGCGGAATGGTCTGTATCGCGCGGGTCAGCAGCCAGAAGCTCAGCGCGGCGCAGCACAGGAAGCCCAGCGCCGGCCACGGTCGGCTGAAACCTTCCGATAGTTTGAGGCAGGTGGTAAAGCCGATTTCGAACAGGCCGGCCAGCAGCAGGTAAAGCCAGGACATCATATTTCTCCTAAATATCAGCCTGCGATTTTCTCACACGGCAGCACGAAGGCCCTCCCTCAATGCTTAAGGTGATCCTCATCAAAAGTTCCATGCCATATGTTGCCCCCCGTACATACACCGGAGAGCTACAGTCGTATAACTCAGCCTGAGGAGAAGTGGAAATGACAGGCCTCGATCTGAAAATCCCCCATTTGCACTAGGAGAATATGATGAATGCAACACATAGTTTGCGTACACTGCTCACAGGCGCCAGCGTCGCGTTGAGCTTGCTGGCCGTATCCCCTGCTTTTGCCCAGGTTGACACCGGTAGTGCCAGTGCCTCTGGCGCGTATGCCCAATTGCCTCTCGGTCTGTCCCTCGGACCAGTACCTGGTTCTTCCGTAAACGGCAATGATACTGACAATGACCAGATCCTGAACGTATCTGTGTTTCCCCTGCTGGATATCGATGCATTGACCACCAGCGCCACTTCGAACGTTGATGGCAGTGCGGGATCCAAGGCGGCTTCGTCTTACGCCGCTATTACCAATCTGGATTTGAACGTGCCACTGGCATTCGGCCTGTCGTTCGATGTGCTGGAATCCAACTCCAGCGTAACGGGCGATGCCGGCAGCTTCTCCGCCATCGGCAGTTCCAACATTGTCAATTTGCAGGGTTCCGGCCTGCTCGCGGGTGTCAACCTGACGGCCATAGACGGCTCGGCCAACCAGGTGCTGCTTGATCTCGCCGGCGTCTCGATCATCGCCAACCGCCAGACCAGCTCATGCGATACGTTCTCCTGCATGATCACCACCGATGCGCTGTACGTTAATGTTGCAAACATCACATCGTTGACGCTGGCCAGCACCACTGCCATGTTGACCGGTCAAACCGCTCCGGTACCGGAACCTTCGACCTACGCCATGATGGCCATCGGCCTGTTTGGCATCGCTGCCGTGCGCAAGTTGAAGAACCGTTCCGCCGCCTGATACTGATACGCGGCCTACAAAAAAAGCCGGGCGCGAGCCCGGCTTTTTACATGGACAAACGTTATTTCGGATTTCTCCTGCGACGCAGCCAGGCCAGACCGAGCAGGCCTGCGCCCATCATGGCGTAGGTCGACGGCTCGGGTACCGCCGGCGCAGCCACAGCAAAAAAGGTTTCGTTGCCGCCCGCTGCCGAACTGGCAGTCGCGCTCAAGCCGACCAGATTGAGACCAAAATCGCCGCCGAAGGCGGATTGTGCAGCAGTGATTTCGCTGTCGCTCAAGGCAAAGACGAAACCGGCATTGCCGATGCCCGGAAACGTCGAGTCGAAGGTGATGGGGGTGAAGGCGTCCGAGGTGAACAGCACGGTGCCGGCCGGATCGAAAATGCTCAATACCAGATCGTCGAGCGTAATGCCGTTGTTGACGCCGCCTTCCGGCCCGGGTTCGGCGGCATTGAACACGATGCGCAAGTCACCAGCGCTAGTGACGCCGAGTTCTCCCAATGAACGCACCTGGGTTTGCGATTCGCCGGTTTTGGCATCCCCGGTAATCACTTCGTTGCCGCCGGCGTCGAGGCCTACGCTGGCGGACTCAGTGCCTGTGTTCTGCATGGTGAGTATGGTGTTGACGGCGCCAAGCCCGGTACCCTGGAATTCCTGCGCGCCGATGAAAGTCAACGCGTTGGCACTGGTAGCAGCTGATGCCAGCGCGAAGGTAGCGCCCATTGCCAGTAATCGCTTTTTGCTGAGACGCATGATGATTCTCCGAATAAAAGTTGATCTCCCATTCAGCTTGTAGGGCGTCCTGGGCCATGAAACCAGGTGAAAATGCAAAACGCACTCGGTTTCATCGGCTCCAGAATAGAAAACGGCAAGCGCCCTATCTGTGCGCTAGGCCCCTTATTGCAGAGTATTTCTGTGAGGGGGTAAAACTTCAATAAATCAATTAGATGGACTCATGTTGCCGCCTGATTTCCTTGCGCTTCATAACGAGGTAGTCTTCACGCTCGAGCTCATGTAATTGGCGGGCGTAACGTTCGGTGGCGGCGTACCAGTTTTGCAGGCGTTTTTTCAGCTGTTGAGCCGGCGGTGCCGCCAGCGCACTGAGATAAGCATCAATGGCAAGGTAATAGCGCATGGTGTTGCGCTCGATGACGCCGCGCATGCCGCCGATGTATTGGGCTGAACCATCTTTATCGCGACCGGTGATCGTGAAGCCGACCTTGTCATTGCCGACGGTGGCGAGATAGGTTTTCATGGCGAGACGTCCCGCCAGTCCGTAGGAGTAGGAATAGCGCAGATGCAGAAAGCTGTGGCCGTCGCCGAGATCCACGGCTTCAATCATGATGCGGTAATCGCTGGTGCTCAACGGACCGTCGTCGGCGCTGAGCTCAATGCGGAAGTAATCCTCGGCCGTTGCCGCCGTGCGATAGGAGAAGCGCACCGGGAAGGCGTCATTGAGCGCTTGTTCGTCCTTGCTGCCGATATGGACCGTGAGCACGTCGCCGTCCTTGTTGCGGGCGACACGGCACGATTTGGTGTTGAGATGCAGGATCAGCACGTCGCACCAGTGCTCGGGGCCGTGTGCCGGGTCGGCAAGCGCCGCCTCGACCGTGGCAAACGGGTAATCGAGCCGTGCATGGATATCGCCGGCAACATGGCCGTCGTCGGCGCTGGAATCGAGATGGAGCGGGGCGCCGAACTGGTTTTGCTGCAGCCCTGTCTCGAGCGCGGCGTAGCGTGCACGCAGCGCATCGGCCGCATCCGCCGCGGCGGCGCCAGTGCAGTAGGCGCACAGCAGTAACAGCAGATAGCGCAATACCCGCATCATAGCCACCTCGCCCACAGGCCCGCGCCGAATTCACGCAATCGCATCAGCAGCGAACGGTCGTCCCATGCCTCGGGCGTGATCAGTTTGGATGCACTCAAATCGTCTTCGAACATGGCGCGCATGCGCTTGCCGAAATCGTGGCCGAGAATGACGGCATTGATTTCCTGGTTGTAGAGGAAGCTGCGCCAGTCGAGATTGGTCGAGCCTATGGTCGACCAGACGCCGTCGATCAACGCAGTCTTGGCGTGCAGCAGTGCATCCTGCCGCTCGTAGATCTTGACGCCGGCATGCAGCAACTCGCTATAGAACGAACGCGAGGCATAGAACACCAGGTCGGAATCGGTCTTGCTGGGCAAAATCAACCTGACGTCCACGCCGCGCGCGGCCGCATCCTCGAGCGCCTTCATCAGCTGCTCGTCGGGAATGAAGTAGGCGTTGGTCAGGTAGACCTCGCGCTCGGCGCTGTTGATCGCGGTGACCAGCGTGACGTAGATCAGGCTGAACGGATCATCGGGCGAACTGCCGATGGCTTGTACCACGGCGTCGCCCTGGATGCTGAGATCCGGCCAATAGTCGCGGTTGGCGAGCGGCTTGCCTTGCTGCCGTCCCCAGGTTTCCAGGAACAGCGCCTGGAAGTCCGACACCACCGGGCCTTCGATGCGCAGATGGGTGTCGCGCCAGTGCATGTCTTCTCCCGGCGCGGCTGCGCTCTGCGCCAGCTGCGAGATGGAGCCGCCGCCGCTGGAATAGACGCTGCTGATGTTGATGCCGCCGACGAAGGCGATCTTGCCGTCCACCACCAGCAGCTTGCGGTGGTCGCGTTCGTTGACGTCCCAGCCTGCGCGCGCCTTGATCGGATTGACCGGATTGTATTCGAGCACATTGATGCCGCTGTCGCGCATGCGGTTGAAGAAGGTGTCCGGCGTCGTCAGCGAACCCACGCTGTCGTAGATCAGGTTGACCTGCACGCCCGCCTGCTGCTTGGCAATGAGCACGTCGGCGAAGCGCTGGCCGACCTCGTCGTCCTCGAAGATGAAGGTTTCCATGTTGATGCTGTCCTTGGCGGCATCGATCGCCTCAAACATGGCTTCATAGGTTTCCGCGCCGTCGATCAGGATATGCACCTTGTTGCCGACGGTGAGCGGCGTGGCACCGGCCAGCGATTGCTGCAGCGCAAGATGCCGTTCGAGAATGTCGCTGCCTTTGCCCCCGCGTTCCAGCTTGTCGAGGATGGCCTGGCTCTGTTTGTTGCTGAGCGGACCTCGAGCGCCCGCGAGCTCGACGTCCTCCGGTGCTTCCAGCGCCATGTCCGGATTGATGCGCGGCAGCGAGCCGCAGCCCGCTGTCAGCAGCGCGGCACCGAGAAGCGTGAAGCCGGCAACCATGCGCGCGCATGCCGCAGTCCATTCGCAACTATCTTTTCGCATAAGCGCCATTCTCCGAGATTTCGATACGATGCGGCGGGTACCTTGCCGTCTGTAGCAGCGGCCGCAGCAATTCATATTAGCCGCAGCGGCGGCGAAAATTCGTTCCATAGCGAACATAGACTCAGCAGTGAAGTGCCGCTGGCAACGCATCGCCGCGATGCGATCGATCATCGGCAATCCGACTTTGTTATGTTGGCTACCCCCCGGAAGCGGCATTTACCGACTCCTAAGATGGACCCCAAGAAGCTTTAAGCACTCCAACGAACACAGGTTGTGTACGTTTCCGTACATTAATACGCCTGCGGCACGCAAGCCCAGGCTGATGAGTTGTCACAAATGAAGGTGCCGGTAATGTTTAAGACATGGATGATTTTGCTCTGCAGCGGATTGATCGGACTCAACCAGTCATGGGCAGCGGATGGCGCACAGGAAGGCCAGCAGTGGCCGATGCCGGGCAAGAATTATGCGGCGACGCGCTTCAGCCAGGAAAGCCAGATCGATGCCGGCAACGTCAAGCAACTGCAGGTGGCATGGACCTTTTCCACCGGCGTGCTGCACGGGCACGAGGCCGC
>CBILOJ010000088.1:0-7813 GCA_966238525.1 uncultured Methylophilaceae bacterium
ATCGAAGTCACCGTCAAACTTGATAGCGGCAATCTGATCGCCGTGGTGCAGGAGGCGGACGAGCAGTTCTCGCCCGGCGACAAGGTCCGTATCGTCGAAAGCGGCGGTGTCGCGCGCGTAACGCACTAGCAACAAATTGCCGCCAGGTGTCAGTTTTCAGCCACCTGGCGGCAATACCATCGCCAGATTATCCCCTGTCTGTATCACGCAGGCAGGGGATAGTCATGTTTGAACAATCGATATACAAGCATAAGCAAACCTGACTCGTTCATGGCCCAGGCTCTTGCGGCCTGACGCCTCTACCGGCAGCAAGCCCGCGCTGAATGCGCATTTCAATACGACGAATATACTGGTAATGTTGCCGATGACGCGCATGTAAAAACGCTGCGCCGCACACTTCTATCGATAAAAACCCAGAATTTGAATAATCCGCCCTCGACCTGGTTGCAACGCAAGCTGCGCCTTGCCCGCCTGTTGCTGCACATACTCTACGGACTGGTTGTGGCCATTACCCTGCTGCCTCGCGTCGAAGACAGGCGGCGCCAACGCATTATTCGTCGCTGGAGCCGCCAATTGCTGGCTGCACTCAATATCCGCCTCATCGTAACCGGCAGCCCGCCCGCTTCTGAAATTAGCGGTGCCTTATTCGTTGCCAATCATGTCTCATGGGTCGATATTCAGGCCATACACAGCGTGCTCGCGGTTCGCTTCGTTGCCAAGAGTGAAATTCGTGACTGGCCGCTGTTCGGCTCGCTGGCGGCGCGCGCCAACACCTTGTTCATCCAACGCACGCGCCGGCATGATGCAGGGCGCATCGTCGAAATGGTCGCGGCACGTTTGCGTGCCGGCGACTGCATCTGCTTCTTTCCGGAAGGGACGACTTCGGATGGCTCGACTGTGCAGTCGTTCAAGAGCAGCTTGATGCAAGCTGCCATCGATGCGCAGATTCCGGTGCGGCCGATCGCCATCCGCTATCCTGCTGCCGACGGCAGCCTCAATAAGCAGATGGCCTATTACGGCGAGATGTCGTTATGGCAATCGATCAGACGCGTGCTGGCCCAGCGGTCGCCGGCAGTAGAGCTTCAATTCCTGCCTCCCATTCCCACCGCGGGCCTGGAACGCCATGAGGTGTCATTGCGTGCGCAACAGGCCATTCTACAGGCATTGCCTAACGTTCATTGAACGGGACGCGGCGCATCCCTCGGGTCGCAGTCCACCTGGAATATCTGCCGATCCTGTAAACGCAGCGCCGTCAATTGGCCACCCCAGAGGCAGCCGCTGTCCAGTGCAAAAAGGTGCGGACAACGCTGCAAGCCCATGGCCGACCAATGACCGAAAATGATGTCGGCATTGCGGCTGCGCCTGTCCGGCACCTCGAACCATGGCATGAGTCCTGCCGGCATATCGTCCAGTTCGCCCTTGAACCGGAAGTCCATCTGGCCGTCGACGGTGCAGGCGCGCAATCGCGTCATGGCATTGGTGATGAGGCGCAGCCGGTCCATGCCGCGCAAGCCTTCGTCCCAGCCTGCCGGCTGATTGCCATACATATGGGCGAGAAAATCGCGGTAACCCTCGTCGCGTAGTGCGGATTCCACTTCGGCGCCCAGCGCCAGCGACTGTCCCACGTCCCATTGCGGCAGCAGGCCGGCATGCACCATGAGATAGCCGTCGGCGGCATGTAGCATGGGCTGGTGGCGCAGCCAGTGCAGCAATTCGGCGCGGTCCGGCGCGGCGAGGATGGATTGCAGGGTATCGTGCTTATGCTGGGTAACGAACCCTTCGGCGACCGCCAGGGCATGCAGATCGTGATTGCCGAGCACCATGGTCACGGCGCTCTGATGTCGATAAATCCAGCGCAGGGTTTCCAGTGAACCGGAGCCGCGGTTGATGATGTCGCCGACCAGCCATAAGCGGTCACGAGAAAAATTGAAGTCGATGCGCTCCAGCAAATGCTGAAACGAATGGTAGCAGCCCTGGATGTCGCCGATGGCGTAGGTTGCCATGCGCGTGGAATCAGGCGCCGGAACGACCGGCGCCTTGCCCGATGTTATTTCGAGGTGAAATTCGCACCGCTTTGATTAGCCATATGGGCAACCGCAGCCGCCACTTCGTCGTCGGTCAGCGCAGCATTGCCGCCTTTGGGCGGCATCATGCGCACGCCCTTGATCGCGTGCTGGACCAGCGTTTCATAGCCTTGGGCGATGCGTGGCGCCCACGACGCCTTGTCGCCGATCTTGGGTGCTCCCATCAGGCCGGCGCCATGGCACATCATGCAGACCGAATTGACCACTTCCTCGCCACTTTTGCCTGCGGGCTTGGCCGCGGGGACGGCGGCTTCGGCCGCGGGTGCCGGCTCCGCAGCGGGCGATGCTGCTTCGGTAGCGGGAGCCGCCTCTTCTGCAGTTGAGGCGGCGTCTGTCGATGCAGTTTCGGCTTCATCGGCTGCGGCTGATGCCGGCGCCGTAAAGTCCGCCCCGGCTTCGTTGGCCATGTAAACCACGGCATTGGCCACTTCAGTGTCGGTCAAGGCCGAATTGCCGCCGCGCGCAGGCATCATGCGTATGCCTTCGATCGCGTGCTTGACCAGGGTGTCATAACCTTGCGCAATGCGCGGCGTCCAGGACGCCTTGTCTTGGAACTTGGGAGCACCCATCGCCCCGCTGCCATGGCAAGCAACACAAGTAGCGCCATAAACCTCTTCCCCGCTCTTGGCGACGCTGGGAGCGCTACTCGGCGCCGCCACGTCGACCTGAGCCACTGGCGCAATGCGCTCTGCGACCTTATCCGCCGAAACGGCACCATCCTCGATGTGCGTTGCCTGTATGCTCAATACCAGCTTGACCACCAGGAAGATGACCAGCGCCGGTGCAATGGACGCACCCAATATGGCGAGTATGACTTGAAGAGGTGTGGTTTTCGGAAAATCGTGATGCTGCTCGCCCATGTCGGTCAATATCCTAAGTGCATGCGAAAATGCGCTGATTATACTGACAAGACGCTGCCGGTAAAAGGACAGACTGCCGGCCATTTGCTATAATGCGCCGTTCTCACGCGCCCGTAGCTCAGTTGGATAGAGTGTTGGTTTCCGAAGCCAAAGGTCACAGGTTCGACTCCTGTCGGGCGCGCCACTATCCCCATTCTCCTTGTGTAGCCCGCATATGCGAATGCCGCACGGAATTACGTCTTGGCCAATGCGCTCAATGCGCGCTGGCAGCGGAAGCATCTGCAGCCGATGCCACCGGCTTCGCCAGCCACACCAGCGTCACCAGCAGCAGACAGATGAAAGCGGACGCGCGGAAGATGTCGTCGGCCGACAGCATGAACGCCTGCTGGTTGATGACCTGATTGATCTGTGCCGCGGCCTGCTGCGGCGACAGGCCGAATCCTTGCAACTTGTCCAGCATCGCCTGCGCGTTGGCATCGAACGGCGAGACATGCTCGATCAACACGGCGTGATGCATGCTGGCGCGGTTATCCCATAACGTGGTAGCGATCGACGTGCCGAAAGCGCCGGCGGTAATGCGCACAAAATTGGAAAGGCCCGAAGCGGCCGGAATCTGGTCTGGCCGCAAGCCGGACAGCGTCAGACTCACCAGCGGAATAAAGAAGAACGCCATGGCGATGCCCTGGATGATGGTCGGGATCAGCAAGGTCTCGACGTCGCTTTGCGTAGTGAAGTGCGAGCGCATCCAGAACACCAGGGCAAACACGACAAAAGCCACCGTGGCCAGCAGTCGCGGATCCACGCGATGCACGTTCTTGCCGACGACGGGCGAAAGCAGCATGGCCAGCACGCCGACCGGCGCCGTGATCAAGCCGGCCCAGGTCGCGGTGTAACCCATGTATTGCTGCAGCCACAACGGCAGTAATACGACATTGCCGAAAAACACGCCATAGCCGAGCGAAAGCGCGATGACGCCGACGGTGAAATTGCGCTTGGCAAACAGGCGCAGATCGACCACCGGATGCTCGTCGGTCAATTCCCAGATCAGGAACAGGACAAAACCGATCAACGCCGTCACGCTCAAGCCGATGATCAGCGGCGAAGCGAACCAGTCCAGCTCCTTGCCCTTGTCGAGTTCAACTTGCAGGGTACCCACCCAGACAATGAGCAGCGCCAGCCCCACACCGTCAACCGGCAGCTTGCGAGTAGGCGTTTCACGTTTATGATAAATGGCCCAGGTCACCCAGGCCGCAAGCAGCCCGACCGGGATGTTGATGTAGAAAATCCAGGGCCAGCTGATATTGTCGGTAATGTAACCGCCCAGCAGCGGCCCCATGATGGGCGCGACCAGCGTCGTAATCGACCACATGGCCAGCGCCGTGCCGGACTTGCTGGCCGGGTAGCTCGATAGCAGCAAGGCCTGCGACAACGGGATCATCGGCCCCGCCACTGCGCCCTGGATCACGCGGAACAAGATCAGCATTTCGATGGAAGAAGCGAAGCCGCATAGCAGGGAAGCAACAACGAACAGCAGGATGGAGGCGACAAACAGCCGCACCGCACCAAAACGCGTGGTCAGCCAGCCCGTCAGCGGGATGGAGATGGCGTTGGCGACCGCAAACGAGGTGATGACCCAGGTGACCTGGTTGGAAGAAACGCCAAGGTCGCCGGCAATGGTGGGCAGCGAGACATTGGCGATCGACGTGTCGAGCACATTCATGAAGGTGGCGAGCGACAACGCCACCGTACCCAGAATCAGGCTGACGCCCTTCAGTGGCGCCGGCGTAGCGGGGCTGCCGCCCTCGCCTTGAGTCCGCTGCTCGCTCTGCTCGGACATGAATTAACCCTGGGTGTGCGTGGAATGCGCTGCTAAGCCCGTGCTCGCCGGCTTGGCCTTCACGCTCGCGGCCTTGCTGCCGAGATTGGCGCTGATAATCTTGTCCACCAGTGCCTCCGCCGTCGCTGCCTGCTCGCTCATCAGGCTGGTTGTGGCTACCGGCGTCTGGCGCACCGCCTGGCTCAACTGCGTGCCGTGGCTGTCCTCGATATCGACCTCCACATCCATGGACAGGCCGACGCGCAGCGGGTGCGCTTTCAACTGCTCGTCCTCCAGCGCAATGCGCACCGGCAGGCGCTGCACCACCTTGATCCAGTTACCCGTGGCATTTTGCGCCGGCAGCAGCGAGAATGCCGCCCCGGTGCCAGCACCCAGGCCCAATATGCGGCCGCGGTATTCCACGTCATTGCCGTAGATGTCGGCGTGCAATTGCACCGGCTGACCGATGCGCATGCGGCCAAGCTGGTTTTCCTTGAAGTTCGCGTCCACCCATACTTCTCGCAACGGCACCACTGCCATCAGCGGCGCACCGGTGGCGATGCGCTGGCCGATCTGTACATTGCGGCGCGCGACTTGACCGGCAACGGGCGCTGCGATGTCGCATCGGGCACGGGCCAGGTAAGCTTCCCGCACGCGAGCCGCGGCAGCTTCGACGCTGGGGTGGCTGGCCACGTTCGTACCCTCGGTCAAGGCATGACCGGAAGCGAGCTGTTGCCGTGCACCCGCCAGGCTGGATTGCGTAGCTGCCAGCGCGCTCAGGGCATTCTCCAGCGCCGTGCGGGCATGCTCGACCTCTTCCCTGGAAACCGCGCCCATGGCGACTACCGCTTCTCGTCGTTGCAGGTCATCGCGCGCCTTGTCGACGTCGTGCTGCATACGCGCCAGTTCAGCCTGCCGCTCACGCATACTTGCAGCCAGTGCGTCATTGTTGGCATACAGCTGGCGCGCCTGGCGTACGGCTTGCGCCAGTTGAGCTTCCGCCTGCTTCAGCGCGACATCGGCATCAGTCGGGTCCAGCTTCACCAGCACCTTGCCTTCCGGTACAAAATCAGTGTCGTCGGCATAAATGCCGACCACGGTACCATTGGTCTGCGGCGTCACCTGCACCACGTTGCCGGCAACATAGGCATCATCCGTCGATTCGTAATGGCGCGCGATGAAATACCAGTAAGCAAAAGCCATGGCAGCCACCAGCACAAAAAACAACACCGCCAGGATCAACAACCGCTTGCGCTTGCCGTTGGCGGAGGGCCGGGCGTCTGTGCCGGCTTGTATCGCTTCACTCATTCGGATTACCTCTAGAATTGGCTGCAGTCGTTGTCTCCGGCGCTGCATAACCGCCGCCCAAGCTCTTGATCAGGGCAAGATTCAAATCCAGCCGGCGTGCGCGCAAATCGAGGTCACGCCCGCGTTCGCGCAGCCAGCCATCCTCGGCCGATAGCACACTCAAATAATTGCTGAGGCCTGCCTTGTAGCGCACCTGCGCGAGCTGATAGGCATGCTCGGCTGCCTGCAAAGCCATCTGCTGATCCTGCGCCTGCCGCTGTACCGCCTTGAGCGACGTGATCTGATCGGCAATGTCATGCAGTGCTTCCAGCAACGTCTGGTTATAGCTGGTCACCGCCAGGTCGTAATCCGCATTTTTTGCCCGCAGGTTGGCGCGCAACCGGCCGGCATCGAATACGGGCAAATGCAGCGCCGGCCCTATCCCGGTAGTGCCACTGCCAAGATCAAGAAATTTGGACAAACCGAACGAAGACAAACCGATGAATGCAGACAAGCTGACGTTGGGATAGAACTCGGCGCGCGCCTGACGAATATCGGCGCCAGCAGCGTCAACGCGTGCCCTGGCCGCCGCCAGGTCCGGACGGCGGCCAAGCAGATCCACCGGAATATCATCGGGCAGCGCCTGCGGCGATTGTGTCGACAATTCGGCATCCAGATTGCGTAACGATTGCGCCGGCTGCGCCGTCAGTGCCGCCAATGCATTGCGCGTCAGGTCGGCAGCTTCCTGTGCCGCTTGCAAATCCACCCTGGCAGAGGCCAGGGCGCTCTCCGCTTGCTGCAACTCCACTTCCGTATCAAGGCCGGTCCGCAAACGCGCTTCGACCAGGTCAAGCTCCTGCTCACGCTGCTGCAACGCTTGTGCAGCCAACCGCTTATAGTCGAGCTGATGGGCAAGCTGGTAGTAGGTCCGCGCCACTGCCACCGAGATCATGAGACGGGTTGCCGCCTGCTCGGCCTCGGCCGCACGCGTCTGTGACAGCGCAGCGTCGAGCGCGCTGCGGTTTCTGCCCCAGAAATCCAGGTCCCAGTTCGCATTGAGGCTGGCATCGGCCAAGGTCTGGTGGGAGCCGCCATAGGGCGGCGGGTAAAACGCATTTTCCGACAAGCGCTGACGGCTGACCGAGAGCGCGCCTGTCACCTGCGGTGCCAAAGCCGACCTTGCGCTATCGGCATAGGCGGCGGCCTTTTCGATCTGCTTGGCGGCTTGGCTTATGCCGGGATTCTCGCGCAAGGCCTGCTCGATCAAATGGTCGAGCCGGGCATCGTTCAGCTGCTTCCACCAGTCCGCAGCCGGCCAGGCATTGAATTCGGCACGTGCACCGAGGGCAGCGGGATCGCGCATGGTCTGGTCATGGGCGATCCCAGCCGAACTGGCGCAGCCCGCCACAGCTCCGGCCACGCCGAGCATGCAACCGATCAACAGGCAGGCGCGCCGCCAGGAAATGTCGTGCTTATGCATGCGTTGAATCAGGATTGGCGCAGGCATTCGCCGTAAAGCGCCGTAGCAGGGATTTGAGCGTTTTCAGCTCCTGTGCACTGAAGCCGCGCAGGTGATGATTGAGGCTTTCCGCCAGCAGGAAGGGAATCTCGGCGACAATCTTGCGGCCGTCTTCGGTCAGCTCGATATCGATGACGCGGCGGTCGCTCTCGTTACGCTTGCGGGTGAGCAGGCCCTTGGCTTCCAGCCGGTCCAGCATGCGTGTCATGGTGCTGGTGTCGACGCCGGCACAGCGCGATATTTCGGC
>CBILOJ010000089.1:0-7777 GCA_966238525.1 uncultured Methylophilaceae bacterium
CGCTCTACTGGTTTTTGCGCATGCTCGATGGCGGCGCCGATCCGCTTTATCTCGGTCGTCGCATCGTGCGCATGGCGGTCGAGGACATCGGCTTGGCCGATCCGAGATCACTCGAAATCACGCTGGCCGCGTGCCAGACCTACGAACGGCTCGGTTCCCCCGAAGGCGAACTGGCGTTGAGCAATGCCGTGCTTTACCTTGCCGTCGCGCCCAAGAGCAATGCCGCCTACATGGCCTATAACCAGGCCAAGGCTTTTGTCGGCCAGGACAAGTCGCGACCGGTGCCGCTGCATCTGCGCAATGCGCCGACCAAGCTCATGAAGGCGCTCGATTACGGCAAGGAATACCGCTACGCGCACAACGAACCCGAAGCTTATGCCGCGGGCGAGAATTACTTCCCCGAAGATATGTCGCCGGTGTCGTTCTATGTACCGACACCGCGCGGCCTCGAGGGCAAGATCGGCGAGAAGCTCGCACGCCTCAAGGAGCTGGACCGGAAGGCCAAGGGCAAGTGAAAGGTGAGGTCAGGCTGCTGGTATTTCAGTAAGGCTGAATCAGATGTGCTGGCTGGACTCAGGATTATGAGTCCAGCCAGAACCTGGATTCCAGGTCAAGCCTGGAATGACGGGGCAAGAGGCGGAATCGGGAATCGCTATCTCCGGCAAGGGCGATTGTCATTCCAGCGCAAGCTGGAATCCAGTTTTCAGCGTGGAATCGGGCCAGACCGGAACCCGCTTGGCTTCCAAGTAGCCTCGCAATGAAATACCTGATGGCCATATTGCCTGACCCAATAATTCATAAATGACTGTTATTCGATAAATCAAGGTAACTCATGCTAGACATACAACAATTAAGAAATGACCTGGATGCCGTGGTGGCGAAACTCGCAACGCGCGGGTTCACCTTCGATAGCGCAGATTTTGCCGCGCTGGAACGCAGTCGCAAGGAAGTCCAGGTGCGTACGCAGGAACTGCAAGCCAAGCGCAATGCCGCTTCCAAGCAGATCGGCATGGCCAAGGCCAAGGGCGAGGATGCCAGTGCCATCATGAATGAAGTCGCCGGCCTCGGCGACGAACTCAAGGCTGCGGAAGAACAGCTGGCGGCGATTCAGGCCCAACTGCAGCAGCAGCTGCTTATGGTGCCCAATCTGCCTCACGAAAGCGTGCCTGTGGGCAAATCGGAGGAAGACAACGTCGAACTGCGCCGGGTGGGCACGCCGCGCAGTTTCGATTTCGACATCAGGGATCATACCGATCTCGGCGAACCGCTGGGTCTTGATTTCGATACCGGCGCCAAGCTCGCCGGCGCGCGGTTTACCTTGATGCGCGGGCAGATCGCCAAATTGCATCGTGCGCTGGCGCAATTCATGCTCGACGTGCAAACCGAGCAGCACGGCTATACCGAGTGCTACACGCCGTATATCGTCAATGCCGAAACGCTGCTGGGCACCGGCCAACTGCCCAAGTTCGAGGCTGATCTTTTCGCCGTGCAAAAGGGTGGGCAAGAAGGCGAGGGCGAAGCGTTGTACCTGATCCCGACCTCGGAAGTCACGTTGACCAACACCGTGCGCGACGAGATCGTGTCGCAGGAGCAGCTGCCGATCAGACTCACGGCGCACACGCCGTGCTTCCGTTCCGAAGCCGGTTCCTATGGCCGCGATACGCGCGGCATGATACGCCAGCATCAGTTCGACAAGGTCGAAATGGTGCAGATCGTGCATCCCGAAAAGAGCTATGAAGCGCTGGAGGAGATGGTCGGCCACGCCGAAAATATCCTGCAGGCGCTGGAATTGCCCTATCGCGTAATGGCTTTATGCACGGGCGATATGGGCTTCGGCGCCGCCAAGACCTACGACCTCGAGGTCTGGTTGCCGGCGCAGAATACCTACCGCGAGATTTCCTCGGTTTCCAACTGCGAGGCTTTCCAGGCGCGCCGCCTGCAGGCACGCTTCCGCAATGCACAAGGCAAGCCCGAACTCGTGCATACCTTGAACGGCTCCGGTTTGGCCGTGGGCCGCACGCTGGTGGCCGTGCTCGAAAACAATCAGCAAGCCGACGGCAGCATCGTCATTCCGAAGGCGCTCAGGCCTTACATGAACAATATCGAGCGTATCGCGCCGCGTTGAGTGTTCGGTAGGCTGGCATGATGGTGGGGAGACGCCTGGCTTGTTGTTGTAATGGTGTGCAAACCCAAAGCGGTTTGCACACCCTACGGCCTGCCGTATTGTCGTTTGTCACGGTGCGCAAACATAAGCGCTTGCATGCCCTACAACCGGGGCGTCCTTTCATGTAGGGTTTGCAATCGCAGATTGCGAACCGCTTTTTCCTATCTTAATGGTGCGCAAACGTTGCGTTTGCACACCCTACTGTATGGGTTCGGCGCGCATGCCGAGCCAGACCAGATCAAAGGTCGGCAGGGCTTGTTCGCGCGGCTCCGCATATCGTTCCAGAATCTGGTAATAAGTGCGGATCGATTCGACGAAAATCACCGGCGCGCCGCCGCTGGCGTAGCCGTATTTCAGCGTCGTGTAGTACTCGGGCTTGTTCAGCATCGGCAGCGTTTTCTTGACGTCGGCCCATCGATCCGGATTGAGCTTGAGGCGCTGCGCCAGCACGCGCGCATCTTCCAGATGAGCGTAGCCGATATTGTAGGCAGCCAGGGCCAGCCAGGTGCGGTCCGGTTCCTTGATGCGATCGGGCAGCGTGTCCTTGAGCGTGGTCAGGTAACGCGCACCACCGAAAATGCTCTGCTTCGCATCCAGCCGATCGGTAACGCCAAGACGGTCGGCGGTGGCTTCGGTCAGCATCATGAGGCCGCGCACATTGGTCGGTGAAGTATTGAATCGATCCCAATGCGACTCCTGGTAACTGATCGCCGCCAGTAGCCGCCAGTCGAGGCCAGTCAATTCCTGCGCCTGCTTGAACAGGTCGGTGTATTTGGGCAGGAGGGTACGGGAGCGTTGCAGGAAAGCGGTAACGTCGACCGGCTTCAGGCGTTCCGAATGGCCGTAGTAGCGGTCGAGCAGATTGCGCAGCGTGCCGTCTTTCTTGATGCGTTCGAAAAAGGCATTGGCCTTGTCGTATAGCCATTGATCGCCGGTCTTGGGAAAAGCCCAGGCCACATTCTCCGGTTCGCCGACGGCAAAGCCGGCGCCGATGTTGGGATAATAGTTCTGCAGCACCGAAATCAGGTGGGTATCGGCAATCGTGTAGTCAAGCAGACCTTCGGCTACCTGTTCTACAAGCTCGTCGGCATTGGCGTTCTTCAGCTCTTTCCAGCGCAGGCCAGACTTGGATTTGCCTATGCTCTCCAGGCGTTCGGCAAAGCTGGTGCCGCTCGGCACCGCGATCGATTTGCCGAGCAGGTCTTCGATATTGTGCGGCTTATCGTTCTGTTCGAGATTGAAAACCACGCGTTGCTGCGCCGTTTGATACGGGGTGGTGAAGCGCACCAGATGCCGGCGCAGATGCGTGACGCTGAGGTCGGCGGCGGCGAAGTGCGCCTTGCCTTTGAGCAGAGCGGGGATGACGCGTGTAATGTTATCCACCAGCAGAAACTTCACGCTGTATTCCGGCCCCAGCTCCTTGGCGAACAGTTTTGCCAGGTCGTATTCGAGCCCGGCAAATTCATTGTCGCCGTTCACGTAGTAAGTGTTCGGTCCATTGTGCGTGACGACGACGATCTGTTTGCTCTGGCGCGGATCCGGCAGCATTTTGCCGGCCTTGTGGCAACTGCCGAGGACCAGCCCGGCCAGCAGCAGGATCAGAAATTTGCGCATGCGCTCTCCTCGTGCAATCGGGGCCGAAATTCTTCGGCAAAGCGCCGATCCGATGTTAGAATAGCAGCCCTCGCGGAAAGGTGGCAGAGTGGTCGAATGCGCCGGACTCGAAATTCGGTATAGCGGTCTCCGCTATCGAGGGTTCGAATCCCTCCCTTTCCGCCATTTTTCCATCTCATCAGCCGCCGGTTTCCCGATTGTGGGAACGCACCAGCGCGGCGAATTCTTCAGCCGGTAACGGCTCGCTCAGTATATAGCCCTGATAGAGATCGCAGCTGTGCGTGCGCAGAAATTCCAGCTGATGCGGGGTTTCCACGCCTTCGGCCACCACTTGCATGCCTAGCGTATGTGCGATGCCGATAATGGTCGCCGTGATCGCACGGTCGTCCTGATCCATTTCGATATCGTGCACGAAACTCTTGTCGATTTTCAGAATATCGAGCGGGAAACTCTTGAGGTAGGCCAGCGACGAATAGCCGGTGCCGAAATCGTCGATCGCCAGGCGAATCCCGGTTTCGCGCAATGCATTCAACGTTTCTATGATCTCGCTTTCGCGCTGCATCAACAGGCTTTCGGTCAGCTCCAGTTCCAGCGAGCTGGCGGGGAAGCCGGTGCGCTGGAGGATGGCGGTCAGCGTTTCGACGATGTCGCTGTGGTGCAATTGCTGCGCCGACAGATTGACGGCGATGGAGAGCGGCGGCAGTCCCTGGTCGAGCCAGCGCTGGCCTTGCACGCAGGCTTCCTCCATCACCCATTCGCCAATTTCGCCGATGAGGCCGGTTTCTTCGGCGATGCTGATGAAGCGTGCCGGCAGGATCAGGCCTTCGCTCGGATCCTGCCAGCGTACCAGCGCCTCGGCGCCGATGATGCGATTGCTGACGATATTGAGTTGCGGCTGATAGTAAAGCCGTAGTTCGCCGCTCGCCCTGGCCTTGCGCAACCGGGCCTCCATGCTGAAGCGGTCGCGCGCGGCCTGGGTCAGGCTCTCGGAGAAATAACGGGCACAGCCGCGCCCGGCCGACTTGGCCTGATACAGCGCCGCATCCGCGTGCTGCAGCAGTTCTAGCGCGCTGCTCGCATGGTGCGGATAGATGCTGATACCGATACTGGCGCTGATGCGCACCTCCACGTTGTTGGCAAGCTTGTAAGGCGCTTCGAGCACCTGGATGATGTCCTCGGCCACGCGCGCCGCATCCTCGGCCTGCGGAATCTGTTCCAGCAGCACGGTGAATTCGTCGCCGCCGAGCCGCGTCAAGGTGTCGACGCCACGTAGCCGTTTGGTCAGGCGTTCCGCTACCTGCTGCAGCAATTCGTCGCCGGCCAGATGGCCGAAATTGTCGTTGACGTTCTTGAAGCGGTCGAGGTCCATCATCAGCAGTGCGATCAGCGTATCCTCGCGCCGCGAGACTTCGATGGCGTGACCCAGCCGCGAGATCAGCATGAGCCGGTTCGGCAGGCGCGTCAGCGGATCGTGGTGGGCCAGGAATTCAAGCTGCGCTTCCGACGCCTTGAGATTGGAGATATCGGCAAAGACGCCGACGTAGTTGATGACATCGCCGTCGCCGTTCTTGATGACGCTGATGCTCATGAGCACGGGATGGATATCGCCATTCTTGCGCCGGTTCCAGATTTCCCCCTGCCAGTAGCCGATTTCATCCAGCGATTGCCACATCTGCTGATAGAAGTCGCGACCGTGGCGGCCCGAACTCATGAGCTTGGGCGTTTGGCCGAGGACGTCGGCCTCGCTGTAGTGGCTGATGTCGCTGAAGGCGCGGTTGACCATGATGATGCGCGATTCGGCATCGGTCACCAGCACGCCTTCGCGCGTGTTCTCGAACACGGCGGCCGACATGCGCAGGCTTTCCTCGCTGGCCTTGAGCGCGGTGATGTCGGTGATGGTGCCGACGAAGCCGACGAAATGGCCTTCGCTGTCGACTTCGGCTTCGGCCTGGCCCTTGACCCAGGTGATGGCTCCGTTTGCATGCAGGAAACGATATTCGATACTGAATCCGCGCTGTTCGCGCACGGCATTCTGCCACTGCGAGTACACGTGCTGCTGGTCGTCGGGATGCGTTGCCTGCGCCCAGGTTGCGGCCGTCACCGGTTCGTCCGCGAGACCAGCCATCTCGCGGCCGCGCGCGTTGACGTAGAGGGTATTGCCGTCGACGTCGGTACGCAGGATGCCGACGGGCGAAATCGACGCCAGGGTATGGAACAGTGCTTCGCTTTCCTGCAGCGCCAGTTCGGCGCGTTGCTTTTCCGCCTCGGCCTCGGCCACTTCGAGCGCGAACGAAAGATCGTCCGCCAGTTCGTCGAGCAGATCGAGTTCGCGCTTGCTGAAAATGCCGGTGTCGGCGGAGTAGAGGCTGAAATTGCCGATGACCTTGCCGTGCTTGACCAGCGGCAGCGCCACCATGGAACGGTAGCCATTAGCCAGCGCTTGCTCGCGGCAAGACTCGAACGCGGGATCGTTGGCGATATCCTCGCACACCATGTGGTAGCCTTCGCGAATGGCACGAGTGGACGGGCCGTGCTTGTCCGGGTTGCGGATGTCGACTTCGATGTTTTTGAGATAATCGCCCACTTCACCGGCGCTGGCCACACTGCTGGCGGTGCCATCATCTTCCATCAGGCCTATCCAGGCCATGCGGAACTGGCCGTCGCGTACGGCAATGGTGCAGGCTTCCTGGAACATGGCGATGGGGTCGAGCCGGCGCACAATGGTCTGGTTGATGTTGGACAGCATCTGCATCAGTCGATTGAGCGTCTTGATCTCGAGGTCGCTTTGCTTCCTTTCCGTGATGTCGTAAGCCAGCACGAGCCGGGCCTGCGTGCCGGAGAAGTTGAGCGAATGCGAGGCCATTTCAACGTCGACCGTGCTGCCGTCCTGCTTGCGCAGCAGCCATTCGCCCGACTGCCGGATGTCGTATTCCATCATTTCAGGCAGATGCGCACGCAGACGTTCGGTCTCGCCGTCGGCGCAAACATCGAAGATGGTCATCGCCATGAATTCCTGCCGCGTCCAGCCGTAATGGCTGACAGCGGCATCGTTGACGCCGAGGAAGGCAAAGCTGCGGCTGTCGAATACCCACATCGGATGCGGGCTGGCGTCGAACATTTCGCGGTAGAGCGCCTCGCTTTCGCGCAATGCCTTGGCGTGGCGCAGGATGTCGGTAACGTCGCGCAGGATGGCGACGGCGCCGAGTTTCTTGCCCTTGCCGTCGAAGAACGGCGCGGCGCTGCAGGATAGCAGGCGCATTTCCTGGCCTTCGGCCTTGATCGCCATGCCGGCATGTTGCAGATGTTCGCCGTTGAAGGCGCGTACCAGCGGAATCTGCTGCAGCGCGAGCTGGTTCACGCCATCGGCGTCGTAGAGGCCGAAGTATTCGCTCCAGCGTTCGGGTGGTACGTCGAGAGCATCGACGCCATGCCATTCGCGCGCGGTCTGGTTGAAGACGGCGATCTTCATGTCGGCATCGCAGGCGACCACACCATCGGCTTGGTTCTCCAGTAGTACGCGGTTGAATTCCTCCTGCGCGCGCAGTTTCTGCTCTGCGGCGAGACGCTCGGTCAGATCGGTATTGGTACCGGAAATACGGATGGCGACACCATGCTCGTCGCGCAGGACATAGCCCTTGGTCAGCACCGTGACGTAGTGCCCCTTCTTGTGACGCAGACGGACCACCTGCTCGTAGCTGACCTGATCGCTGCTCAAGACCTTGCGTAATTGTTTGAAGGCCGGCTGCAAGTCGTCCGGATGCGTCAGGCGCTGCCAGAGTTTGGGGTCGATCTCGTCCTGGTTCTCGTCGTAGCCGACGATGTTCCACCAGCGCGGGCTGTGATAGGTGGTGTTGTGAACCAGGTCGGCGTCCCACCAGCCGTCGTTGCTGCCCTTCAGCACCAGTGCCAGGCGCTCTTCCGAGCTGCGCAGCGCCCCTTCGGCCTGCTTGCGCAAAGTGATGTCCTCGAGCGCCACCAGGAACGATTCCACCGTGCCGT
>CBILOJ010000090.1:0-7749 GCA_966238525.1 uncultured Methylophilaceae bacterium
GCTTGTAAAGACCGTGCAGCACGCCCAATGCCAGATAGCAGGTCGCCATGTCCTTGACGATGATGCGGAAGCCGTAGATATCGTAGATCTGCGAAAAAGTGACCGTCTTGCCGATCATCTTGCGGTAGATGCTATAGAGGTGCTTCTCGCGGCCGGTCACCTCGGCTTCGATCTGCATTTCATCCAGGCGCTGGCTGATCGCCTCCTGGATCTTGCCGACAACCTCCTTGCGGTTGCCGCGCGCGGCCTTGACCGCTTTGCGCAGCACGCCGTAGCGCATCGGATAGAGATGCTTGAAGCTCAGGTCCTCGAGCTCCTGGTATATGGCGTTGAGGCCAAGCCGATTGGCAATCGGCGCGTAGATTTCCAGCGTCTCGCGCGCGGTGTTGCGCCGCTTTTCCGGGCTCATTGCGCTGAGCGTGCTCATGTTGTGCAAACGGTCTGCCAGCTTGACCAGGATGACGCGCACGTCTTGCGACATGGCGAGCAGCATCTTGCGGAAATTTTCCGCCTGCGCCTGCATGGCGCTCTGGAACTCGATCTTGTCGAGCTTGGACAGGCCGTCGACGAGCTCGGCCACCTGCTTGCCGAACAGATCGCTGATTTCCTGCTTGGTGACGCCGGTATCTTCCACCACGTCATGCAGCAGAGCCGCGACCAGTGTGGGGACATCGAGATGGAGGTCGGCCAGGATGCCGGCAACGGAGACCGGATGCGTGATGTAGGGCTCGCCGCTCTTGCGCATCTGGCCTTCATGCGCAGCGGCGCTAAAACGGTAGGCTGCCCAGACTTCGGCGATATCCTCCGGTTTCAGGTATTCCTTGAGACGCAGCGTAAGCTGCGAATCCTCACTGTCTGCGGGCAGCAGCGGAGCCTTGGTCAGCCTGTCAGTTTCTGCTGCGCGCGGTGTTCCTGCTTTGGGCATGGCATTGAAATCCTGCTGCCCGGATGTCAGGCATGGCCGCGGTTGAGCACTTCCATGCCCACCTTGCCTGCGGCGATCTCGCGCAGGGCGAGTACGGTAGGCTTGTCCTTGAGGCCGTGCGTGTTCACCATGGGCTCGGAGCCATTGGCAAGCTGACGCGAGCGATAAGCGGCCACCAGCGTGAGGTGAAAACGGTTGGGGATTCTTTCCAGACAATCATCGACGGTAATACGTGCCATGGGTAACTTTCCTGTTGGTTGCTACTGATCGGAAGACCGACAGAGGTCTTCGAGCAAAGTGTTGTGTCGCTGCAATTGCTTATCGAGCTTGAGGCGCCGGGCGCGGACAATGGCTTGCAGGTCGGCCAGCGCCATGTCGAAATCGTCGTTAATTGTAACATAGTCGAACTCGCAGACATGGGCCATTTCCTCGCGCGCCACGGCCAGTCGCCGCGCGATCACCTCGGCGCTGTCCTGGTTGCGCTTGTTGAGCCGCTGCACCAGTGCTTCCATCGACGGCGGCATGATGAAGATGCCGATCGCCTGCGGATAAAGGCTGCGGATTTGCGCCGCGCCCTGCCAGTCGATCTCGAGGATGATATCCTGCCCGCGCTGCAGGACGCTGTCCACGCATGCACGCGAAGTGCCGTAACGTGCGCCGTGCACTTCGGCGCTTTCGAGGAATTCGCCGGCTGCCAGCATGCGCAGGAACTGCGCATCATCGACGAAATGGTAATCCTCGCCTTCACGCTCGCCGGGGCGCGGCTTGCGCGTGGTATAGGACACCGACAGCCCGATGCCGCTGTCCTGTCCTAGCAGTGCGCGTACCAGCGTGGTCTTGCCGACACCGGAAGCCGCCGTGATGATGTAGAGATTGCCCGTCATGTTCTACCTGCTATTCGATATTCTGGATCTGTTCGCGCATCTGCTCGATCAGCACTTTGAGCGCCATCGACGCCTGCGTCAGTTCGATCGATGCCGATTTCGAGCCTAGCGTGTTGGCTTCGCGATTGAGCTCCTGCATCAGGAAGTCAAGCCGCTTGCCGGCAGTACCGCCGGCGTCGAGAATGCGCCTGACTTCCTGCATGTGTGCTGAGAGCCGCGTCAGCTCTTCGTCGACATCGACACGCTGCGCGAAGAGAACCAGTTCCTGGGCCAGACGTTCGGGCTCCAGGCTCAGCGCCGCTTCCTGCAGCTTGGCTGCCAGTCGCTGCCGGTACGCTTCGATCTGTGCCGGCAATATGGGTTTGACCGCCGCCACTTGCCGTTCCATGTCACTGAGGCGCTCGAGCACGGCCTCTCTGAGCTTGGCGCCTTCTCTGGCACGCGATGCGGCCATTTCCTGCAATGCCTGAGCGAGACTGATGCGGATATCGTCCGCCAAGACTGCCGCGTCGACCGGATTGGCATCACCGGCCAGCACGCCGGGCCAGCGCAGCACGTCGGCCACACTCAAGGCGCGGCTCTGCGGAAACTGTTGCTGCACCACATCGGACAATTGCGCCAATTGCTGCAATGCAGCCAAATCGACCTGCGTCTGCTGGCTGCTGCCTGTACTGCGAACCAGGCTCAGCCGGCATTCCACCTTGCCACGCGTGAGCCCTGCCGCGATATGTTCGCGCACCAGCGTCTCGAAAGACCGCAGTTGGTCGTCAAGCTTGAGCTGCAGCTCCAGATAACGATGGTTGACGGCGCGTAGCTCCAGCATCAAAACGCCGGCGACGGTTTCACGCTCCACACTGGCGAAACCGGTCATGCTGAAAATCATGAATCATTCCCGAACAAATTTAAGGCATGGTATCAAATCCGGCGGCTTTCATGCCAAAATGGCTGAGCACGCACAGCCAATAATGTCCATTCCAGGGAAATGCAGGCGAAGAACAATCAGGCGTTACCCCCAGGCTATCAGTTGCAGGGCTATCAGATCAGCAAGGTCTTGAGCGCTGGCGGCTTCAGCTTCGTCTATATCGCACGCGATGCGGACGGCCAGAATGTCGCCATCAAGGAATACCTGCCGGCCACGTTGGCCTTGCGCAACGAAGGCGCATTGGTCCAGGTTTCGACATCGGACGCCACCGCCAACTTCCGCCATGGCCTCAAGTGCTTTTTCGAGGAGGGCCGCGCGCTGGCGAAAATCGAGCACAAGAATATCATTCGCGTGCTCAATTTTTTCCGGGCCAACGACACCGTCTACATGGTGATGCAGTACGAGCGCGGCAAGTCCTTGCAGGAATTCATCCTGGCGCAAACCGAGCCGGTATCCGAAAAATTCGTGTGCCGGATTTTCGGCCAGCTGCTCAATGGCCTGCGCGAAGTGCATGCGCGCAAGCTGCTGCACCTCGACATCAAGCCGGCTAATATCTACATCCGTCGCGACGGTACCCCGGTATTGCTGGATTTCGGCTCGGCGCGGCAGACGCTGAGCGCAGCCCTACCCTGGTTGCCGCCAAGCTATACGCCGGGTTTTGCGCCGCCTGAACAGTATTTCGATCGCAAGCTGCTCGGCCCCTGGAGCGACGTCTACAGCGTAGGAGCCAGCATGTACGCTTGCCTGTTGCGTGCGGCGCCAATGGCGGCGGACCAGCGTATCCAACAGGATCAGCTGATTCCTGCGGTCCAGCTAGGCAAGAACATCTACTCCACCGAACTGTTGCAACTTATAGACCGCTGCATGGCGCTCGACCATCTGCAGCGTCCACAAAGCATATTTGCGCTGCAGAAGGCACTGCTGCATCACGGTGAGCCGCTGTCCGATAAGAAAACCGGCTTCATCGAGCGTTTCAAGGCATATCTGCCCAAGCCCATGGCTAGATGAAATTCACCATCTATCAAAGCAGCCGCCAGGGTGGGCGGGCCTACAACCAGGACCGCATCGCCTACTCCTACAGCAAGGAAGCGCTGCTGGCGGTAGTCGCCGATGGTATGGGCGGCCATCGTCATGGCGAAATTGCGGCCCAGCTTGCGGTCGCTACGCTGACCACGGCCTTCGAGCAACAAGCGCTGCCGCGCCTGCAGGATCCGTCCGCCTTTCTGCGCGAACACCTGTTGCAGGTGCATGACGCCATCGGCAACTTCACCCGCGCCAACGCACTGATCGAAGCGCCGCGCACCACCGTCGTCGTCGTCGTGATGCAGGGCGACCAATTTTATTGCGCGCATGCGGGCGATTCCCGTCTCTACCATTTCCGCGGCGGCAAGCTGCTTTATCGCACCGAGGATCACTCGATAGTACAAATGCTGTACCAGCGCGGCCAGATCACGGCCCTGGACATGCAACGCCACCCCGAGCGCAACAAGATCTACAATTGCCTCGGCGGTGAAAAAACACCGGTGGTCGAGATCGGCACCGCGCGCAAATTGCGCGATGGCGATACCTTGCTGCTGTGCAGCGACGGACTGTGGTCGGCCATGGATGACGCCGGACTCACCACGGCACTACATGCCGCGCCGGTCACCGAATCGCTGCCGCGCCTGCTCGACATGGCCGCAGCGTTGAATGGCCAGAATGGCGACAACCTGAGCGCCATCGGCCTGCAATGGGGCGATGCATCGGACGAGACGTTCGCGATTTCCACGTTGAACATGGGGCTGGATGCCACCACCACCATTCTGAACCCGGTAACCAGTCAGCATCCGGATTCGACCCATGATCTCAGCGATGACGACATCGAGCGTGCCATCGCCGAAATTCAGGCGGCGTTGCGCAAGACACAGCGCTAGCCCGTTCGCCAGTGCCCCGCCGGCTGGCTTATAATTCAGCTTTTGCTCCCGGAATTCATCATGCGTCCAAGCCAACGCGCGCCCGACCAGCTACGCCCGGTCGAAATCATCCGCCGCTATACCAAGCATGCCGAAGGCTCGGTACTGGTCAAGTTCGGCGACACGCACGTACTGTGTACCGCCAGCGTCGAAGAGAAAGTGCCGGCGTTCCTGCGCGGCCGTGGACAAGGCTGGGTCACCGCCGAATACGGCATGCTGCCGCGCTCGACCGGCAGCCGCATGCAACGGGAAGCGGCCAGCGGCAAGCAATCAGGCCGCACGCAGGAAATCCAGCGCCTGATCGGCCGCTCCTTGCGCGCCATCATCGACCTCAAGAAGCTCGGCGAACGCAGCATCCAGATTGATTGCGACGTCATCCAGGCCGATGGCGGCACGCGCACTGCCGGCATTACCGGCGCTTACGTTGCCCTGCACGATGCCGTCAGCCACTTGCTGGCAACCGGCTTGCTCAGCGAGTCGCCGTTGCTGGATAGCGTGGCCGCAATTTCGGTCGGCATTCATCAAGGCCAGCCCGTGCTCGATCTCGACTATCTCGAGGATTCCGCCTGCGATACCGACATGAATATCGTCATGACCGGCAGCGGCGGTTTCGTCGAAATTCAGGGCACGGCGGAAGGCGTGCCGTTCGCGCGTGCCGACATGGAAGCCATGCTGGATCTGGCCCAGTCCGGTATCAGCGAACTTATGATCAAACAAAAGGCAGCGCTGGCGGTCTGACCACCATGCAAAAACTCATCATCGCCAGCGGCAATGCCGGCAAATTGCGCGAAATCGGACATCTGCTGCAGCCGCTCGGTATCGAGGTCTTACCACAATCCGATTTCGCCGTGCCGGAAGCGGAAGAGCCTTACGCTACTTTCATCGAGAATGCGCTGGCCAAAGCGCGCCATGCCAGCCGACTCACGGCATTGCCGGCACTCGCGGATGATTCCGGCATCTGCGTGGATGCGCTTGGCGGCGCGCCGGGCGTGCTGTCGGCGCGTTACGCCGGCGAACCGAAGTCCGACCAGCGCAACAACACGAAACTGCTGGAAGCATTACTACCTCATGAAAACCGCCATGCTCATTATTATTGCGTGATGGTGCTGGTGCGCCACGCCAATGATCCGCAACCGCTGATCGCCGAAGGCGTGTGGCAAGGCGAGATTCTGCATGCGCCGCGCGGTGACGGCGGTTTCGGCTACGACCCGATTTTCCTCGATAGCAAAACCGAAAAGACCGGCGCAGAATTGCCGCTGGAGATCAAGAACCGCATCAGTCACCGTGGGCAAGCGCTGGCAAAGCTGCTGCATCAGCTGGAGAGACGGGTCCCATGAAAGATAACGCGCAAAAATGGCCAAAATGGCTGCGCGACGACGGCAGCGTGGTGTCGTGCACGGAGAAGGTCAAGGTCATGGCGGAGAATTTCGACGAACTGAAACAGATCGCCCAGGACGCGCTTGAGGATGGTCTGCTGATGGAAGTCTCGGAAACACAGATGCGTGCTGCGCTGCACCAGCTGGTCGACGCTTTGGTGAATCCTTATGGGAAATCCGAATAGCATCATCCGCAACTTGCCTGCTCTTCGTCCCTTCACCTCAAGTAGTAGCGCATGATTCCCATCATTCCGGTATCCGCAGCCGCTTCGCCGTCAGCTGCAGTGACGGCATCCGGCTTGAGCAGTCCACCGCCGCTTTCGCTATACATCCACATTCCGTGGTGCGTACGCAAGTGCCCCTACTGCGACTTCAATTCGCACGAGGCGCGCCGCGACATTCCGGAGCAGGCCTACGTCGATGCGCTGATTGCCGATCTCGAACAGTCGGTGCCGCGCATCTGGGGACGCAAGGTGCGCAGCGTCTTCTTCGGCGGCGGCACGCCCAGCCTGTTCTCGCCCGATGCCATTGCCCGCATCTTGAGTGCCGTGCGTATGCTGACGCCGCTTGAGTATGAAGCCGAAATCACGCTAGAGGCCAATCCGGGCACGGTAGATGTCGCCCACTTCCTGGGTTATCGCGAAGCCGGCGTCAATCGTGCTTCACTTGGTATCCAGAGTTTTGATAATCGCTACCTGCAAGCGCTGGGCCGCATCCACGACAGCACGCAGGCGCGGCAGGCCGCCGAAACCGCACTCGCCACATTCGATACGGTCAATCTCGACCTCATGTATGCCTTGCCCGGGCAGAATCTCGACGATGCGCTGGCGGATCTGCGCCAGGCCATCGCGCTCGGTCCCGCGCATCTGTCCTGCTACCACCTGACGCTGGAACCGAATACGCCTTTCCACCGTACGCCGCCCAGCCTGCCCGATGACGATGAAGCTGCCGCGATGCAGGAAGCTATTGAACACGTGGCGGCGGAACACGGCTACGATCATTACGAGACCTCGGCATTCGCCCGCAAAGGCCGACGCTGCCGGCATAACCTCAATTACTGGCAGTTCGGCGATTACTTGGGCATAGGCGCCGGCGCCCACAGCAAGCTCAGCTATCATGACCGCATCACGCGCGAAGTCCGCCACAAGCATCCCAATCGCTATCTGGAAAATGCCGCGGCAGGCTTGGCTGTGGAACGCGAATGGACGATAGCTCGCGAAGAGCTCGGTTTCGAATTCATGATGAATGCGCTACGGCTGACCCAAGGCGTTGAAGCCGCGCTTTTTCAACAGCGCACCGGCTTGAGACTTGAGCAGTTAAGGGAAGCGCTAAAGCAGGCCATAGCCCGCGGCTTGCTGGAACCCCAGCCCGATGTTATCCGGCCGACCGCGCTCGGCCAGCGCTTCCTCAACGAGCTGCTACAGCTCTTTCTGCCTTGAAGGCTGACAGAAGAGGCACGCGATTGCCTGCCTCTTCCGAGCCTTTGCCGCTGCTGTAAGCCACAGCTGGAGCTAGGTCGCTTTTACCACGTCGTCGGTTTGGGATTGCGCTCGTTGAAATCGCGCTGATGCCAATAGGGATAGATCGGCGTTTCCTGGCTGGCCTGGTCCAGCACGGCCACTTGCTCCGGCGTCAGGTTCCAGCCGATGGCGCCCAGATTCTGCTTGAGCTGCTCCTCATTGCGGGCGCC
>CBILOJ010000091.1:0-7733 GCA_966238525.1 uncultured Methylophilaceae bacterium
TCAACCAGTTCATGCATGCCGGCCTCATCGTCGGCGACCTGCAACGGTCACGCGAATTCTACGAGGGCCTGCTTGGCCTCACGCCTAATCCCGCACGCCCCAATTTTGATTTCGAAGGCGTCTGGTATGACATCGGCCGTAACCAGATCCACCTCATGGTGGTTCCCAACCCCTATGCGAACGTGCAGCGTCCCGCGCACGGCGGCCGCGACAACCACCTGGCGCTGGCTGTGGATGACGTGGAGCCGATCAAGCAAGCGCTCGATGCCGCCGGCGTGCCCTATAGCGCGAGCAAGTCGGGCCGTGCCGCGCTGTTCTGCCGCGATCCGGACGGCAATGCCATCGAGTTTTCCGCTGTGAAGATGTAAGGCCTGGATTGGAATCCAGAAACTGAAAGACCCGCATGCGCGGGTCTTTTCATTTCGGGAACATAGATGCCACTTGCTGCGCTGAAGAATCAGAACCCCAGTGCCCGCGCCGACTGGTAGAAGATGAAACTGACGACCCATGCCAGCAGCAGTGACCAGCCGATCGACAGCAGCATGAACCATGTGCTTCTGGCTTCGTTCTTGAGCGTGGCGATGGTCGACAGGCATGGCGTATAGATCAGCGTGAAGAGCATGAAGCTCATGCCCTGCACCCAGTCGAGATGCTGGCCCATGAGCTGGATCAGCGCGTCGCCTTGCAAGCCGTAGATCACGGCCAGCGCACCGACCACGATCTCCTTGGCGACGAAGCCGAAGATCAGTGCGATGGCGAGCTGGTTGTCGATGCCGATCGGCGTCAATACCGGCGCCAGCCAGGAACCGATATGCCCGGCGATGGTGCCGATGCTGGCCGGTGCCACGTCGGACGGGTAATTGGTCAACGCCCAGACCAGCACCACGCCGATGATGATGAACTTGCTGGCCCGATGCAGGAAATGCTTGGCTTCCTGCCAGCCGCGCTGCCAGATCTGGCGTAGCGTCGGGAAGCGGTAGGGCGGCAGTTCGAGAATGAACGGTTCGTCGTTGCGCAGACGGCCCTTGAACAGCAGCGCCGTCAGGAAGATGGTGGCGAAGCTCATCAGGTAGAGCGAGAACAGCACCAGCGGCGCCTGTGCCGGCGTGAACAGGATCACGGTCATGAACAAAAAGACCTGCAGCCGCGCCGAACACAGCGAGAACGGGATGGCCAGCATGGTCAGGAGGCGCAGGTTGTGCGAACGCATGACGCGCGTGCCCATGAGTGCCGGCACATTGCAGCCGAAACCCATCAGCATCATGACGAAACCGCGTCCGTCGAGGCCGATCTTGGCCATGGCCGCATCCATGAGGAAGGCCGCGCGCGACAGGTAGCCGCTGTCCTCGACCAAGGTCATGACCAGGAAGAAGAGGATGATGATGGGCACGAACGCAGCCACGGTGCCGACGCCGTTGTAGATGCCGTCGAGCAGCAGTCCGTGCAGCCAGCCCGGTGCGCTTGCCAGCAGCGGTTCCAGCGCCAGTTTGCGTAGTTCGTCCAGTATCCATGCCGTAGCGTCCTGTAGCGGTGCGCCGGCGGTGAAGATGAACTGGAACAGCAAATACATGGCGGCGAAGAACAGCGGAATACCGAGCCACGGATGCAGCAGAATCCGGTCGATGCGCGTCGTCGTCGCGTCGTCGAGCCGGGCCGGCATAGCGACCGTCCGTTGCACGATGCGCTCCATCTCGCGCTCGATCTCTTTATCCGATCGCAGCATGGCGTTGAGGTTTTCAGCCGGGAGCGGGCTGTGCTGGCGGTCCAAATGTCGCGCAGCTTCTTGCAGCGCCTGCGGACAACCGTCGCCATACTTGGCGCTGATCTGCAGCACCGGCATGCCCAATGCTTGCGCCATCGCATCCACGTCGATGCCGATACCGGCACGCTTGGCTTCATCGCTCATGTTGAGCAGCAGCATCGCCGGCATGCCGAGCGCGCGCAGTTGCAGCGCTAGTGCCAGCTGACGGTCGATCTGCGAACTGTTGAGCACGATCATGACCAGTTCGACGGCGTGCTGGGTCAGGAAATCGCGAACCACCTGTTCGTCGTCGGAATAGCCGTGCAGATCGTAGATGCCCGGCAGGTCGACCAATTCGGCAATATGGCCGCCGAGGAGGATCTTGGCGCTGGTGAGGTCGACCGTGACGCCGGGCCAATTGCCAACGCGTGCCGAGGCGCCGCTCAAGCGATTGAACAGCGTGGACTTGCCCGTGTTGGGCATCCCGAGCAGAGCGATGCGTTTCATTGCTGGATCAGGATGCGACGCGCTTCGGCCAGGCGAAGGATGATGTCGGTGGTGCCGATGCGTACATGCAGCGGCCCACTGAAACTCGCCTTGCGTACCAACTCGAATTGTTTGCCCTGGCGGAAGCCAAGGGCGGCCAGGCGCTGGTGCAGCGATTCTTCCGCGTCTATGCTGGCAATGCGGGCGGATTCACCAGGCTTGAGGTCGGCGAGGTTGGACATGGCGACGTTCGGTCATAAATGATAATAATTCTTATTATGACATAAGCGCGCAATTGCCGACAGTGTGAAATGCATGATCGCAGCGGCCCTGTATCGCCGCTGCGGCAGGTTTATACGGAGGTCAACGCGCGTCGTACATGTAGTCGCGCGTCAGCGGCAATGGCAAGTTGCGGGTTGCGCGTGCCTTGACCGCCAGGACCTGATAGATGGAGATCCAGTTGTTGGCGAAGCCATGGGCGCAACCGGCAAGATACATGCGCCAGATGCGCCAGCGTTTTTCGCCGGCGATGGCCTTGAGTCGTTCGCTGTTGGCTTCGAAGCGCTCGGCCCAGTGCTCCAGAGTCAAGGCGTAGTGGCGGCGCAGGCTTTCGACGTCGGTGGATTCCAGGCCGCCGTGCGCCATTTCCTCCAGCACGAGGCCGATGTGAGCAAGTTCGCCATGCGGGAAGACATAGCGGTCGATGAATTCGCCACCGCCGAAGGGCGAGGCGGCGGAATCGGGCGAGGTGGAAGTGATGCCGTGGTTGAGGACAATGCCATCGTCGGCGAGCAGGTCGTTCACGCGGCGGAAGTAATCGCGCAGGTTCTTGAGGCCGACGTGCTCGAACATGCCGACGCTGGAGATACGGTCGAACTTGCCGCTGATGTTGCGATAGTCCTCTAGCCGCACCTCGCAGCGATCGCTGAGCCCGGCCTGGGCGATGCGTTCGCGCGCGAGCTCGTACTGGTTCTGCGACAGCGTGATGCCAACGGTCTTGGCGCCGTATTTTTGCGCCGCGCGCAGGATGAGCGCGCCCCAGCCGCAACCGATGTCGAGCAGGGTCTGGCCCGGCTGCAGGCGCAATTTGGTCAGGATGTGGTCGAGCTTGCGTTCCTGGGCTTGATCCAGGCTTTCGCTGCCGTCGCCGAAATAGGCGCAGGAATAGACCATGTTGCGGTCCAGCCACAGCGAATAGAATTCGTTCGAGACGTCGTAGTGATAGGCGATGGCTTCGGCGTCGATTTGCGGCGTATGGAAGATGCGGCGTGAATCCGAATGGCGCGCGCCGCCATATTGGGCAAGGCTGGCAGCGACTTCGACCACGTCCCGCAATTTGCCGTCGACGCCGATTTCGCCTTCGACATAGGCATTGGCGAGATTGCCGAGATGCGGTGACAGGAAATACTTGAGCGAGCCGGCGGAGGGGATGGAGACGGTAACGCGCGGCGTGTCGCCGAGTTCGAATTCCTTGCCGTTCCATAATTGCAATCGCAATGGCAGTCCGTGCGGTTGCAGGCGGGTAACGAAATCATCAAAGCGTTTTTGCCAGAACATTGATCTATCTCCGTTTTTCCAGATTCTAAAGCTGACTATCTCCTGCTTCTGTGTGGACCGCCACACAACGGTTGAGCCATGGCGGTACTGAAAATAAAAAGGCTCCCCTGCATGCAGGGGAGCCTTCAATATACTAGCTTTGCCGGCGCTTGAATATTCCCGGCGCCGGGCTATGCTACTTGGCGCTCATGTTGCCGACTATTTTGGCCTTGGCGTGCAAATCGGTCAGCAGCTTTTTAAGCTGTTGCTGCTGCAACTGCTTTTGCAGACCGGCCTTTACCTTGTCGTAAGCCGGAGGCTGCATCGGCCGCGTACCTTCCAGCTTGATGACGTGCCAGCCGAATTGCGTCTGGACCGGGGTGTGGGTGTAGCCGTCTTTCTGCAGCTTGCCTACCGCTTCGCTGAATGGCTTGACCATGCCGTCGAGCGCGAACCAGCCGAGGTCGCCGCCTTTTTCCTTGGAACCGGTATCCTTGGATTTTTCCTTGGCGATCGTGGCGAAATCGGCCCCCTTGTCAAGCTGGGCGATAATGTCCTTGGCTTCGGCTTCGGTCGAAACCAGCACATGGCGCGCGCTGTATTCCTTGTCACCAAGCTCGGCCTTGTATTTGTCGTAGGCGGTCTTGGTCTCGGCCTCGCTGATCGGGTGCTTCTTCACGTAATCCTGCAGGTAGGTGTTGACCAGCAGTTCCTGGCGCGTCAGCTCTTCCTTCGCCTGGTAGTCGGGCTGCTTGTCGAGATTCAGGCGCTGCGCCTCTTGATAGAGAAGCTCGTTGCTGATGAGCCGGTCAATGATGACTTTGCGCATGTTGTCGTCCACTTGCTGGCCCCGGGCCGTGGCATCCTTGGTGATATAGTCCACCAGCGATTGCTTGACGGGCTTGCCGTTGACCGTGGCCAGAGTCTTGTCGGCAGCAAAGGCCGGCTGCAGCATGCCCAGGGCCAGAACCATGAAGAGGCTGCTTGGCGAAATTTTCATCGGGTTTCCTTTAGGTTGATAGTGCAAAAAAGTCAGGTTTCGTCCGGCGCGCTGGCGCGTATGCTCAACGCATGGATGCGCTGCGGCATGAGGTCGGCCAGCGCCTGGTAGACAACGCGATGGCGCATGACCTGCGATTTTCCGGAAAAATGGGAACTGACGATATTCAGGGTGAAGTGGCCGCCACCGGTGTTGCCGGCATGGCCGGCATGCAGCGCACTGTCGTCCTGGATATCGAGCCGCGTCGGCTGCAGTGCAGCAGCGAGGCGCGCACGGATTTCATCACTGAGCGACATCAGGCGGGCAGGCTTTTGCGAAAGGGCTTGACGGTGACGCTGGCGTAGACGCCGGCGGCGACAAAGGGATCGGCATCGGCCCAGCTTCTGGCGGCCTCCAGGCTGTCGAATTCAGCAACGATCAGACTGCCGCTGTAACCGGCTGGCCCCGGATCAATGCTGTCGATGGCCGGAAACGGTCCGGCCAACAGCAGCCGGCCTTCGTTCTGCAACATCTGCAGACGTTGCAGATGGGCGGGGCGGACCGCCATGCGTTTTTCCAGGCTACCGGGCGCGTCATCGGCGGTGATGGCGTACCACATCATTCGGCATCCTTTTCGCCGGCTTCGGTCATGTACTTGTTGAGCATCAGGCTCTGGCCGATGACGAAGGCCAGCATCAGTCCCATGGTGCCGAACAGCTTGAAGTCGACCCAGATGTCGGTGGAAAAGTTGAACGCCACATAGAGATTGATGCAGCCCAGCACGGCGAAGAAGGTTGCCCAGGCCAGGTTGAGCTTGTTCCAGATTGCCGTCGGCATGGCAATCTGCTTTTCCATCAGGCTGCGGATCAGGTTCTTGCCGAACCAGGCATTGGAGGCAAACAGGCCAACGGCGAACAGCCAGTAGAGCACGGTAGGCTTCCATTTGATGAAGCTTTCGTCATGCAGCAGCAGGGTGGCGCCGCCGAACACGACAATGATGGCGCCGCTCGCGATCAGGGCACCCTCCACCTTGCCGTGACGGTATTTGGCCCAGGCGATCTGCACCAGCGTGGCGACGATGGCGACCGCGGTGGCGGTGTAAATGCCGAAGAACTTGAAGGCAACGAAAAACAGGATGACCGGGAACAGGTCGAACAGAAACTTCATGCGTAAGCCTTATGCAAATGGAAGATGATAGCCGAACGCTAAAGGTATTAGTGAAACGCGTATTTTGCTATGATTCGATCGAGGTAACAAGATTCATAGCGCAACACCAAGCCAGTGATTTCGTGCCCGCCCATTTATGCCTTCCCCGATCGATTTACATAGCCATTCCACCATTTCCGACGGCACCATGACGCCGGCGGAACTGGTGACGCACGCCGCCGCCCAGGGCGTGCAGGTGCTCGCATTGACCGACCATGACGATACCGCCGGTCTCATCGAGGCCAGGCAGGCCGCCGATGCGCATGGTCTGCAGCTGGTGCATGGCGTGGAGATTTCGGTGACTTGGCGCCGGCGCACGATTCATATCGTCGGTTTGCGCATCGATCCCGATCATGCGCCGCTGGCGGCTGGCTTGCAGGCAATCCGCGCCGGACGCCACGTGCGTGCGCCGGGCATGGCGGCAGGCCTGGATCAGGCGGGCATTACCGGCAGCCTGGAAGGCGCCTATCGCTATGCCAGCCAGGGCATCATCAGCCGCACGCATTTTGCGCGCTACCTGGTGGAAAAAGGTTATGCCAAAGACGCGCGCAGCGTGTTCAAGAAATACCTGGTCAAGGGCAAGCCCGGCTATTGCGAACACAGCTGGGCCAGCCTCGAAGATGCATTGGGCTGGATCATCGATAGCGGCGGTACGGCGGTGATCGCCCATCCGGGCCGTTACGATCTCGGCCGCACCAATATCCTGCTGCTGCTGGAGGAATTCCGCAATCTGGGCGGCAGTGCCATCGAAGTGGTCACCGGCAGCCACAGTCCGGACCAGTATCTGCAATTCGCCCGGCTGGCGCGACAGTTCGGCTTGCAGGCTTCCATGGGCTCGGATTACCACGGCCCCGGCCATGCCTACATCGAGATGGGGCGGCTGCCGCCATTGCCCGAAGGCTGCCAGCCGGTGTGGCAGGACTGGCCCGAGCTCGAGCATTTGCGCAGCGGAGCGCATTGATGGCCCAGTACTTCGCTATTCATCCGCAGAATCCCCAGGCGCGTCTGATACACCAGGCCGCCGAGATTTTGCGCGCCGGCGGTATCGTGGCCTATCCCACCGACTCCAGCTATGCCCTCGGCTGCATGCTCGGCAACAAGGATGCGCAGCAGCGCATACGCGCCATACGCGAGGTCGACGAAGGGCATCATTTCACGCTGGTCTGCCGCGATCTGGCAGAACTGGCGACCTATGCCCAGGTCGATAACAGCCAGTTCCGCCTGATCAAGGCCAATACACCCGGTCCCTACACTTTCATTCTCAAAGCCACGCGCGAAGTGCCGCGGCGCTTGCAGCATCCCCGGCGCAGTACCATAGGCCTGCGCGTGCCCGATCATGCAGTGACCCAGGCCATGCTGGCCGAGCTCGATCAGCCGTTATTGAGCATGACCCTGCTGCTGGCGGACGAGGTCGAACCGCTCAACGAAGCGTGGGAAATCCGCGAGCGGCTCGAGCACCAGCTCGACCTTGTCATTGATGCCGGTGCCTGCGCGGCCGAGCCGACCACGGTCATCGACCTCACCGGTGATGCGCCGCAGCTGGTGCGCCTGGGCGGCGGCAATCCGGCTGCTTTCGGCTTGGCTGACTGAGCAATTCAAGCTTACCCATACTTTTAGTTTAGGATTTCGATGGAACTCACCCTGATACAGAAAATCGCCATCTACGCATTGCCCGTGATCTTCGCCATCACGGTACACGAAGCCGCGCATGGCTACGCCGCACGTTATTTCGGTGACATGACCGCGCATTTGGCCGGCCGCATCAGCCTCAACCCGATCAAGCAC
>CBILOJ010000092.1:0-7731 GCA_966238525.1 uncultured Methylophilaceae bacterium
ACCATGGGGCCAAGTTCCACGGCGCGATAAACCGCCTTGCGCCCGGCATCGACCACCATGACGAATTTCTTGTCCTGGTCGGTGCCTACCGCCTTGTCGTCGATCAGTAGTGCCGGCTTGGCGCCACCACCACCGGTACGGACGCGCGCGTACATGCCAGGCGTCAACAGGCCTTGTGGATTATCGAGCACGGCACGCACGCGGATGGTGCCGGAGGTGGTATCGACGCGATTGTCGAAGGCCTGCAGATGACCTTGATGCGGATAGCCTTCTTCATTGCCGAGACCGACCGCGACCGGAATATGGTCGACATTGGCATTGCCGGCAGCGCCGTGCGCGGCGTAGCGTTGATAGGTGCGCTCGTCGATCTCGAAGTTGACGTAAACCGGCGACACCGACACCAGCGAGGTCAGGGCCGGGGTGTTGAGCCCGGTGCCGACCAGGTTGCCGACGGTGATTTCGGCGCGCGAAACGCGGCCGCTGACCGGGGCAGTGATCGCGGTGTACTGCAGATTGAGACTCGCCGTCATCACGGCCGCCTCGGCCGCTTTCAATTGGGCCTGGGCTTCCAGCATGGCGTTGCCGCGCTGGTCGAGCTCGCGCTGCGCCACCGCATGCTCCTCGATCAGACGACGCGTGCGCTCGAGTTCGGTGCGCGACAGCTCCAGCGCGGCCTGCGCCTGGGCCTGTTCGGCTTCCGCGCGCGCCAGCTCGGCCCGGAACGGACGCGGATCGATGGTGAACAAGAGATCGCCCTTCTTCACCAGCTGGCCTTCCTTGAAGTGGATGACGTCTATGGTGCCGGCGACGCGCGGCCGGATTTCCACGTATTCCACCGCCTGCACGCGGCCGGAGAAATCGTCCCATTCGATCACAGAACGCTCGACCACGGGCGCCACCGTGACTTGCGTAGGCGCAGCTGCGGCCATCGGTGCCTTGGCCGCTTCGCTGGTCAGCGAAAGCGCGGCGCCGCTGCCTATCAGCGCCAGGCCGATGGCAATCACGATGATTTTTCGGGAAAAAATCGGGGTACTGGTTTTCATTGTTGGCTCCCTCGTATTATTGATAACTGAAATATTTATGCGGGATCGGCGACGAATTGGCCGATCAACTGCACAACATTGCCGAAACTGGAATGAGCGGATTGCACCAGGCTGCCGCGGGCACCCTTCAAGCGCCGCACCTGGACCGGCACGCCAGCGGCAATCAGTTTGGCAGCGTACTGCTCGGCCTCGTCGCGCAGCGGATCGCGCTCGCCGCTGATGATGAGCGCCGGCGCCAAACCGCCGAGGCGCTTCGACAAGATGGGCGCGGCATAGGGGTGGCTGGCGTCGCTGATGCACGGCAGGTAGTCGCTCCAGGCCTTGCGACAGGGGCAATCTTCCGCTTCCTGCATCGATGGCGTGCTCTGCTGCGGGTCCAGCATCGGGTTGATCAAAATCTGGCCGATCAGCCTGGCGTGATCGACCTTGAGGCCGCGATCGCGCGCCATCATGGACACGACCGCCGCCAAATTGCCGCCAGCCTGGTCGCCGCCGACGAAAATGCGCGTCGGATCGGCACCGAGCTTAGCTGCATTGGCCGCCGCCCACAGCAAGGCATCGAAAGCCACCTCGATTGTGGTCGGGAAGTGAAGCTTGGGTGCCAGTGGATAATCGACGCAGGTCACGATGGTGGTTGCCGCCAGGGCATGGGCCAGCGGTTCCGCCGCCTCCACCGTACCGCTGTTGAACAAGCCGCCGTGGAAATACAGCAGCAGCGGCGCCGCTTTCTGCTGCCCTTGGCCGAACACCCACACGCTGACCGCGTTACCGCAGGCTTGCGTAAATTCCGTGATGTAGGGGCCCTGATTTTTTGCCGGCATGTTCGCCACCTGTTCGCTTGCCGGTCGCCAGGACCGGCAGTGCAATCGCTAGGCGTTGAAGCCGCCGTCGACATCGAGCACGGCGCCGGTGATGTAAGCCGCCCCCGGACTCGCCAGGAATACGACGGCAGCCGCCACTTCTTCCGGGCGGCCGTAGCGGCCAAGCGCCGTCATCGCATTGGCGACGGCAGCGAAATCGCCGTCTTCGGGATTCATGTCGGTATCGATGGGGCCGGGCTGGATCACGTTGACGGTGACCTTTTTGCCGGCGAGATCGCGCACGATGCCCTTGCTGTAGCCGACTACCGCTGCCTTGGTAGCGGCGTAATCGGCCAGGCCGGGAAAGGGAACGCGCGTGCCCAGCGTGGAACCGATGGTGATGATGCGGCCGTTCTCGGCGATGACTTGCGCGGCGCGGCGAATGGCGGTGAGCACGCCGCCGATATTGATGGCGTGCTGGCGTGCCAGCTCAGCCGCGGAATCGGCCGCTTCCTGCACCGGACTGGCGGTGAACACGCCGGCATTGTTGACGAGAATATCGAGCCGGCCGAATTCGCGGACGGCGGCATCCACCAGCGCCTCGACCTGGGCCGGATCGGCCTGGTCCGCTTTCACCGCCAGTGCGCGCACGCCTTTGCCCTGCAGCTCGGCGGCTACCGCTGCCGCCTTGTCAGCCGAAGCCGAATAGCTGATGACGACGTCCGCGCCTTCATCCGCCAGCGCACGCGCCGCAGCGGCGCCGATGCCGCGTGAACCGCCGGTGACCAGTGCTACCTTGCCTGCCAATTGCTTTGCCATGATTCGCTCCTCAAAAGTTGTTCGATATGCATCCAAATGTGGAGCGAACTATATCTGTACGAATTAAACAGATAAATAAGGTAGTATTGGAAATACTGTACATAAAAATTGGACAATTGCTATGGATCGCTTCGATGCCATGCTGGCATTTACCCGCGTGGTTGAATTGGCCAGCTTCACCAAGGCGGCGTTGTCGCTCAATCTGCCCAAGACCACGGTCTCGGCTCAGGTGCTGGCGCTGGAATCTCGGCTGCGGGTAAAACTGCTCAACCGCACCACACGTCACGTTAGCGTCACCACCGACGGCGCCGCCTATTACGAGCGCGCGTTGCGACTGCTGCATGAGCTCGAGGAAGCAGAATCCTCGTTAAGTCAGGCCACCGTCAGCCCCAAGGGGCGTCTGCGGGTGGATGTGCCCGGCTCAATCGGCCGCCGCATCATCGTGCCGGCGCTCGGCGATTTTTTTGAACGCTACCCGGACATCGAGCTGGAGATCGGCTGCAACGACCGACCGGTCGATTTGCTGGAAGAAGGCGTGGATTGCGTGATCCGCGGCGGCGAGCTGCAGGATTCAACGCTGGTGGCACGGCGCGTGGGGTCGCTCAAGTTCCTGACTTGCGCCAGCCCAGCTTACCTAGAGAGATACGGCACGCCGGAAAAACCTGCCGATATCGAGCGTCATCTCGGCGTTCATTATTTTTCCACCAAGACCGGCAAAATCTTTGAGTTCGATTTCAATAAGGATGGCGTGGAGACGACGGTATCCGGCATCAAGCGCGTCGTCCTCAATGACGGCGATGCCTGTGTGGCGGCCGCACTGGCCGGTGCCGGCATCGTTCAGCTGCCGACCTTCATGGTGCAGGAGCACATTGCCTCGGGCGAACTCGCGATCGTGCTCGGCACTTATTTGTCCGAGAATTTGCCGCTCTACGCGCTTTATCCGCAGAACCGCCACCTGTCTTCCAAGGTGCGCGTCTTTATCGACTGGATTGCGGAATTGTTCGATACCAGCGACCTGCTGCAGGCCAAGTCCACCTGTCCTGGATTCGCCTGCACGGCTTGAGAGCTGCCACGGCTCGCTCGGCTTGAGCTTTGAGTCACTCACTAGGACGTAAAGAGGCGCATTAGCATGCGCCCTACAGCCCCCGCTCCACCATATCGATGAGCCGTTGCCCGATGATCTCGGCCTGTGCAGCAGGCAAATCACGCAGCGGGCCGTCGATGACCAGCAGAGCCAGGCCGTGCACGGCCGACCAGGCAAAAAATTCGGCGGCCTCGCGCCGTTCCGGCGGTAACTGACCTGCGGTGACCAGCGCATCGAGTGCCGCGCTCAATATCTGGAATGGCGTAAAGCCGCTGGCGCCGGTGCTGGCCGGATTGGCGGCCTGGCTCATGTCGATGTGCTCGGAAAATGCCATGCGGAACAGGCCTGGTTCGGCCTGGGCAAATTTCAGGTAGCCGGTGCCGACCGCACGCAGTTGCGCCCGCGCATGCTCTGTCTGATCGGCGGTAATCATGATGGCCGCCAGCTCTCGTTCCATTGCCTGCGCCAGGCCGGCCTGCGCCGCCCAGCTCACGGCCCGCAGCAGTGCGTCCCTATCCTCGAAATGCCGATAGGCCGCATTCGGCGAGACGCCCGCCTGGCGCGTCACCTCGCGCAGCACGACGGCATTGCGCCCGCCTTGCTTTGCCAGCTCGACGGCGGCTGCGAGCAAGGTCCGATGCAAATCGCCATGGCGATAGGTAGCCCGTTTTTGCGGCGCGGTAATTTTTTTCGTCATACTACTTGTGTACAGTGTCCACATCTTGCTATATTGTGGACACTGTACACATTAATGTCGCATTAATCAAAGGAGATGATGATGAACAAGCCTTCCCCCATTCCGCCCGGCATGCATTCGGTGACGCCGCATCTCGTCTGCGCCGACGCGGCCGATGCAATCGCGTTCTACAAAAAAGCTTTCAACGCACAGGAATTGGCCCAATTGGCCGGCCCTGACGGCAAGCTCATGCATGGCCTGATCAAGATCGGCGATTCCATGCTGATGCTGGTAGACGAGTATCCCGAATGGGATTCGCTGGGCCCCAAGGCGCGCAAGGGTTCGAGCGTGACGCTGCATCTCTACGTCGAGGATGCGGACGCCCAGTTCCAGCAGGCGCTGGATGCCGGATGCAGCGTGCGCATGCCGCTGGCCGACATGTTCTGGGGCGACCGCTACGGCATGGTGCAGGATCCGTTCGGGCATCTATGGTCCATCGCAACCCATGTGCGCGATGTCAGCCCCGAGGAAATCCGCGCCGCTGCCGCAAAAGGCTGCCCGGGCGCCTGACGCTCATATACGAATCAAGAAGGAACATCCATGACCTCGCAAATCTTCGTCAACCTGCCGGTGAAAGACCTCAAGCGTTCGGTCACTTTCTTCACGGCGCTCGGCTTCAGCTTCAATCCGCAATTCACCGATGACAACGCGACCTGCATGATCGTCAGCGAACACAATTTCGTCATGCTGCTGGTCGAGCCGTTCTTTCAGTCTTTTACCAAGAAGGCTATCAGCGACGCCAAACGCCAGACCGAAGTGCTGGTCGCCATTTCATGCGACAGCCGTGCCGCCGTGGAAGAGATTGTCGCCAAGGCGGCAGCCGCAGGCGCCGCCACGCCGATGCCGCCGCAGGATCTCGGCTTCATGTACCAGCACGGCTTCGAAGACCTCGACGGCCACCAGTGGGAATTTTTCTACATGGAATCGGCGCCGCCCGCAGCCTGAGCTTCGTGCCTGGACTGTCGTCAATAAAGGAGTTATGCATGACCTACGAACTGACCCTGACCCGCCTGATCGACGCGCCGTGCGAGAAGGTATACCGTGCCTGGACCGAGCCCGAACTCATGAAACGATGGTTCGCTCCGCTGCCATTCACTACGCCCGCCGTTGAAGCGGACGTGCGACCGGGAGGCGCCAGCTGCATCGTGATGCGCGATCCCGACGGCAAGGACTATCCCAACCGCGGCGTCTATCTCGAAGTGGTGGAAAACGAAAAACTCGTGGTCACCGACGCCTACACCTCGGCTTGGGTACCGTCCGCCAAGCCCTTCATGACCTTGGTGCTCACTTTCGAGGACGAAGGCGGCAAGACACGCTACACCGCGCGCGCCCTGCATTGGACGGAAGCCGACCGCAAGGCGCACGAAGACATGGGCTTTCACCAGGGCTGGAGCCAGTGCACCGACCAGCTGGAAGCGCTGGTTGCCACGCTCTAGCCTGCACTCCATTCGTCAGCATAAGGAGATAAAACATGCAGATCCGTTCAAAAATCGCACCCTGTTTGTGGTTCGACGACGAGGCCGAACCCGCGGCCGCGTTCTACACCGGCATCGTCCCCAATTCCCGGATCGGGACGGTATTGCGCTATGGCGAAGTCGGACAGGAGTTCCATGGCAAACCTGCCGGCAGCGTCATGACGGTAGCCTTCGAACTCGACGGCCTATCCTTCACCGCACTCAACGGCGGGCCGCTGTTCCGCTTCAACGAAGCCGTCTCGCTGCAGGTGTATTGCGAAAGCCAGCAGGAGATCGACCATTACTGGGAAAAGCTGTCGGCAGGCGGCGATGAAAATGCCCAGCAATGCGGCTGGCTCAAGGATCGCTACGGACTATCGTGGCAAATCGTGCCGCTGGCGCTGCTCGACATGCTGCAAGGCCCGGCACCGGAAAAAACGCAACGCGTTATGGCGGCGCTATTCCAGATGAAGAAGCTGGACATCGCCGCCTTGCAGCGCGCTTATGCCGGTTAGATGACATCGTCCGCCTCTGCAAAACCGCCATTGCCCGCACGCATGACGGCTTGCCGGCAGCGTGGTAGGCTAGTGGTTATTCCCGCGCATTACCGTTGAGGAAATCGTCATGGTTGCCAACGCCCACGATCGGTCATTCCCCGCTGCTGCCGGCATCCTCTTCGGCCTGGGCCTGGGCGGGTTCTTCGATGGCATCGTGCTGCACCAGATCCTGCAGTGGCACCACATGCTGACCAGCGCCGGTTATCCCGCGACCAGCGTCGGCAATCTCGAAATCAATACCTTGTGGGACGGCATCTTCCACGCCAGTACCTATCTATGCGTCATCATCGGCCTCATCCTGCTTTGGCGGATTGCGCATCGCGTGCACCTTTGGTGGTCCGGCCGCTTGCTGATCGGCACGCTGCTGATGGGTTTCGGCATCTTCAATCTGGTCGAAGGCATCGTCGACCACCAGATTCTCGGTCTGCACCACGTCAATGAAACCGTGCCGGAAGCACAGTGGCTGTACTGGGATATCGGCTTTCTGGCATGGGGCGCACTGATGCTGATAGTCGGCTGGGTGCTCTATAAATCAGGCAAGCAGCAATCGCCGTCACCGCATGCCTCAAGCATGGATTAAGCAATCCGCGCGATCTGCGGCGATCAATTATGGAGAGTTCATGATGAGTTACGTTGACGGTTACGTATTGCCGGTTCCCAAAGACAAAATCTCGGCTTACCGCCGCCTCGCCCGGCAGGCCGGCACCATCTGGCGCGAGCATGGCGCGCTCGAATACCGCGAATGCGTCGGCGACGATCTGGAGATAGACGGCATGCTGTCGTTCCCGCAAGGCATCCAGGCCCAGACTGGGGAAACGATCATCTTCGCCTGGATCGTCTTCCGCTCCAAGGCGCATCGCGATCGCGTCAATGCGAAAGTGATGCAGGATCCGCGCCTGGCCAACATGAATCCGCAAAGCATGCCATTCGACTGCAAGCGCATGCTCTACGGCGGCTTCAAAACACTGGTGAGTGCCTGAGATGCCATGACCGCGGAGAAGATCGACACGCGCTGCTGCATTGTCGGCGGCGGTCCGGCCGGCATCATGCTCGGCTACCTGCTGGCGCGCGCCGGCGTGCCGGTCATCGTGCTGGAAAAGCATGCCGATTTCCTGCGCGATTTTCGCGGCGATACCGTGCATCCGTCGACCTTGCAGATACTCGACGAGCTCGGCCTGCTGGCGAAATTCGAACGACTGCCGCAGCGCCGCATCGATCATCTCGGCGTGCAGATCGGG
>CBILOJ010000093.1:0-7571 GCA_966238525.1 uncultured Methylophilaceae bacterium
CCACTGCTCCCACTGATAGTATTCGGGCTTGCAGGTCGCGAGCTCGCGACGCCAGTCGACGGCAAGCCCCAGGCTCTTGAGCTGGGCGCGCATGTGGTCGATGTTGCTGTAGGTCCATGCTGCCGGTGCAACGTTGTTCTTGATCGCCGCGTTCTCGGCCGGCAGGCCGAACGCATCCCAGCCCATGGGTTGCATGACGTTGTAGCCGCGCATGCGGTGGAAGCGCGACAACACGTCGCCGATGGTGTAATTGCGCACATGGCCCATGTGCAGCCGGCCGGAGGGGTAGGGGAACATCGACAGGCAGTAGTACTTGGGCTTGTCCGAATTTTCGTCGGCGGCAAAGACTTGGCGATTTTCCCAGTCTTGCTGGGCGGCCTGCTCGATTTCGCGGAATGGATACTGCTGTTGCATGGATGGGCTAATCGTAGGTTTTTAAAGTCAAAATTATAGCGCATGTGATGCCGGCCGTACGCGACGGCCATGAGCATCAAATGCAGCGGCAAGCGCTGTGGCGGTGCAGGAGGCCACCATGGAAACAGCCTCCCGTTTGGACGCTCAGCGCAGTGCGCCGAAAATGTCGTTACGAATCTTGTCCATCGAACCCAGACCGTTCACGCGTATGTATTTCGGCTTGTGTCCAGGTCCGGTTTGTCCGGCCCATTCGGAGTAATAGCTGACCAGCGGCTCGGTCTGGCTATGGTAGACCTGCAGGCGCTTCATGACGGTGTCTTCATGATCGTCAACACGCTGGACCAGGTCCTCGCCGGTGATGTCGTCCTTGCCTTCGACTTGCGGTGGGTTGAACACGACATGGTAGGTGCGGCCGGAGGCAGTATGGGTGCGGCGTCCGCTCATGCGCTGGACGATTTCCTCGTCGGGCACGTCGATCTCGACCACATAGTCGATGTCGACACCAGCTTCGCGCATGGCCTCGGCCTGCGGAATGGTGCGCGGGAAGCCGTCGAACAGGAAGCCGCGCTGGCAGTCGGCTTCCTTGATGCGTTCCTTGACCAGGCCGATGATGACTTCATCGGGCACGAGGCCGCCGCTGTCCATGTATCTTTTCGCTTCCAGGCCGAGTGCGGTGCCGGCCTTGACTGCGGCGCGCAGCATGTCGCCGGTGGAAATCTGCGGAATATCGAATTCTTCCTTGATGTAGGTGGCTTGTGTGCCCTTGCCGGCGCCAGGCGCCCCCAACAGTATGATTCTCATGTTTTTAGGTCTCCTCCCTCAAACCAGAAGTATATCAGGCCAGATGATTGGCGATGGCGACGAACTCCCGCACGCCGAGGTTCTCGGCGCGCAACTGCGGATCGATGCCGAGCGCGGCGAAGCCGGCATCGTCGAGCAGGCCCTTGAGCGTATTGCGCAGCGTCTTGCGGCGCTGGCCGAAGGCGCTGGTCACGATTTTGGCGAACAACTGTTCGTCGTGCGCGACATGCGGCAGTTCTGCATGCGGCATGGCGCGAACGAAGGCCGATTCGACCTTGGGCGGCGGCTCGAACGCCTGCGGCGGTACGGTGATCAGGTATTCCATCTGCAATCGGTATTGCAGCATCACCGATAACCGGCCATAAGCTGGCGTCGATGGGGCAGCCACCATGCGCTCGACGACTTCCTTCTGCAGCATGAAGTGCATGTCGGCGATATGCGCGAGGTTGTCGAGCAGATGGAACAGGATGGGCGTGGAAATGTTGTAGGGCAGATTGCCGACCACGCGCAGCCGCTTCACAGCCGAGACGCTCGCGTCGTTGACTGCGCCCATCCTTGGCTCTGAAGCGGTTGGAATGCTGGAAAAATCGAACTTGAGCGCATCGATGTTGTGGATGACGATGCGGTCCGGCGGGTAATGATTTTGCATCCACTGCACGATGTCGCGATCGAGTTCGACCACATGCAGGCGGTTGAGCACGTGCAGCAGCGGCTGTGTCAGTGCGCCGAGGCCGGGGCCGATCTCCACCATGAGGTCGTCGGCTTGCGGCCGGATGGCCGTCACGCAGGCGGCGATGATGTCGCGGTCCGTCAGGAAATTCTGGCCAAAGCGTTTTTTTGGAATATGTTTCATTGGTTCATGGTGCGAAGCACGGAGTCTGGACTGCAGAATTCATGCGCGCTGCTGGTTGGCGGCAAGGGCGATTGCAAGCTGCAGCGCTGCGAGCAGGCTGCCGGCTTCGATGCCGCCGCGACCGGCAAGATCGAGCGCCGTGCCGTGGTCGACCGAGGTGCGGATGACGGGCAGCCCCAAGGTCACGTTGACGCCACCGCCGAAGCTGACGTGCTTGAGTACGGGCAGGCCCTGGTCGTGGTACATCGCCAGCACGCAATCGGCCTCGGCCAGATGGCGCGGCGTAAACAGGGTGTCGGCCGGTAACGGGCCGATCAGATTCATCCCCTCGCCGCGCAGCTTTTCCAGTATCGGCGTGATGACCTCGATTTCCTCGCGGCCCAGATAACCGCCTTCGCCTGCGTGCGGATTGAGCCCGGCGACCAGAATGCGTGGTGCTGCCAGGCCGAAGCGCCGCACGAGATCGGCCTGCAGGATACGTATCGTCGTTTCCAGGCTGTCGCGCGTAATTGCAGCGCTGACCGCAGCCAGCGGCAAGTGGGTGGTAGCGAGCGCAACGCGCAGACCGCCGCCGACCAGCATCATGACGACGCGCGGTGTATGGGTGTGTTCGGCCAGGAATTCGGTGTGGCCGCTGAAAGCGATGTCGGCGTCGTTGATGACGCCCTTGTGTACCGGCCCCGTCACCATGGCGTCGAATTCGCCGCTGCTGCAGCCGTCGGCGGCGCGGGTCAGCGTCTGCAGCACGTAATGGCTGTTGGCGGCGTCCAGTTTGCCGGCTACCGTCGGTTTTGTGGCGGGCACATGCAGTACGCTGAGCCGGCCGTCGCCGGCATGGCTGCTTGCTGCATGTTCAGCATGGTAATCGAGGATTTCGACCGACAGGCCGAGCTGTAGCGCGCGCGCAGCCAGCAGGTCGGCATCGGCAACCACGACGACCTGCGCCGGCAGCGGCTGGTGCGCGAGCATGACGCAGAGGTCGGGACCGATGCCCGCAGGCTCGCCGGCAGTGAGGGCGATGCGGGGCAGGCTGGCGTTCACGGTATTTGGCTAGAAATCGTCTTCGAGGCGGATGTCGACGTAGGCACGATCACGCAATTCCTGCACCCAGTCCTGATAGGCCTCGTCGCCCTTGCGCGCGCGGATTTCCTGGCGTGCCTTGAAGCGTGCCGCTTCGCGGGTCATGTCCTGCTGGCGGCGCTCCATCACCTGAATCAAATGCCAGCCGAACTGCGTCTTGACCAGCGCGCTGACCTGGCCCGGCTGCAACGCATTCATGGCTTCCTCGAACTGCGGCACGGTATCGCCGGGATTGACCCAGCCGAGATCGCCGCCGCCGGCAGCGGAAGCATCTTCCGAATAAAGCCGTGCCAGCTCGGCGAAATCGCCGCCGTTGGCCAGGCGTTCTTTAACGGTTTCCAGCTTGTGCTTGGCTTCGTCCTCGCTGACAACCTCGCTGGTTTTGACCAGGATGTGCCGCACATGGGTTTGTTCGATCACCATCGGTGAGCTGGCGCCGCGCCGGTCGTTGAGCTTCAGAATATGGAAGCCGTTAGGGCTGCGCAAAATGGCCGTCAGCTGGCCTTTTTTCAATGGCTTGAGCGCATCGACGAACAGCGTGGGCAGCTGGCCGGTTTTCTTCCAGCCAAGGTCGCCGCCTTCGAGCGCGTTGGGCGCATCGGAATAAGCCGCCGATACCTGGGCAAAGTCGGCGCCGCCCTGCAGCTCCTTCAGTGCCTGCTCGGCCTTGGCCTTGAGTTTCTGCAGTTCTTCCGGCGAGCCTTCCTCGGGCGCGCGGATCAGGATATGGCCGAGCTCGAACTCGTCCTGCACGTCCTGGCGCGAGGACTGGGTGAGCAGGTAATTGTCGATCTCGGCTTCGCTGACATTGATGCGATTGTCGATTTCGCGCTCGCGCAAACGGGCAAGGATGATTTCGTTGCGCATGTCCTCACGGAATTTGCTGAAGCTGATGCCTTGGCTCCGCAGTGCTTCCTGGAACTGGGGTACGTCGAGTTTGTTCTGCTCGGCGATGCGGCCGATGGTTTTGTCGAGTTGGCTGTCGTCGACGCGCAAGCCGGTTTCGGCGGCGAACTGCAGTTGCAGGCGGTCGATGACCAGGCGTTCCAGAATCTGTTTTTTCAGTACGTCCGCCGGCGGCAGTTTGGTGCCCTGCTTGGCCAGTTGGTCGCTGACGATGCGTACACGATCCTGCAGCTCGTTTTCCGTGATGACGCCCTGGTCGACCACGGCCACGATGCGGTCGATTTTCGCGACGTCGGCGGCTACGGCAGGCGCTGTCTGCGTAAGCGCGGCCGCAGCCAGCAGCAGGAGTGCCGGAATGCGTTTGATCAGTGAGATGGAAGGCATTGTGACTTACCGATACTGGGGATTGTTGGGTGAGATGAGGCTGCTGCTAGTATAGCCCGGAATGCTGCGGCTGAGCAGGCTGAGCGGATTGGAGCCGATCGAAGCCAGGCCGCCGAGTTCGAGCTGGATGAAGAAGGCGTAGTTGGCATCGGCGGTCGCGGTCGAGACGCGTTGCAGCACGCCGCGTGCCTGCCAGCAACCGGCGTTATACTCGACCCCGGCAATGCCTTCGATCGGCTGGTTTTCGCGGAAGGAGTAGTTCCAGCGGCCGACACCGTACCAGCCCGGGCTCAGCGGCCATTGGCCTGAGAGGTCAACCTGGTCCAGGCGCTCTTCGGTATAGCGATAGCTCAGATTGAGCGTCTTGCCCGGTTCCGGATTGTAACGCGCGCCGAGGTTGGTACGGATCGCGCGCGAGCGGTCGGTGTTGTATTGCCAGAAGCCATCGACGTTCCAGTCGTTGCGTAGCCTGGCCGTCACCGCGCCGATGATGTCGGAACGATCGCCGTCGCGTGGATTATAGCCCGGCAATACCACCTTCTGCTCGCTGAAGTAGAAGCGTTGCCCCAAGGTCGCCTGCAGGCGCTGGATACCGGTCTTGGAATCAATCAGCCGCGTCGTTACCGCCAGGCTCAGCTGATTGGCATCATTGATGCGGTCGTTGCCGGTGAACTGGTTTTCGAGGAACAGCGTGCTCATGTTGAGGTCGGCCAGCGCGCTGTCGAACACCGGCAAGTTGGACTGATCCTTATGCGGAATGTAGACGTAGTAGAGCCGCGGTTCCAGCGTTTGCGTATACGTATTCTTGACCACGCGCATATCGCGGTCGAAGTAGAGCCCGCTGTCGACGCTGAAAATCGGCAGTGTGCGCGTGGCCGAGTCGTATTGGCCGGAAACGCCGTTCAGTGTATAGGCGGGATCGTCGAGATCGTATTTGGTGTAGTGCACGCCGAATTTCGGCGTGAAGTAGCCGTAGGGGCGGGCCAGCGGCAGGCTGATGCTCGGGTAGAGCGTGGCGCGGCTGCCGGTGACATTGGTCTGCAGCAGGATGTCGTTGTCGACTTGTTCCAGGATGCGGTCGAAGGCCTTTTCGTTGCGGTCGAACGAGACCCACTGCGAGTACAGGTTGAGGTTGGTCGGACCGACGTCCTCGTTCCCGTTCAGCGTGAGCTGCGGCAGGCGTTCATACGGGAACGACGTGTCGTCCAGCGTCTGGTATTTCTGCACCAGGCCGTTGAAGTTCCAGTTTTCCCCGCTGTAGTTCACCTGGCCCTGTTGCGGCAGGTTGACGCGGCTGGTGACGACGATGCGCGTCGACAGCTCGGAGAAGTATTGGTCGTCCGAGACTTTCTCCAGATTATAGTTGGCGCTCCAGCCGTTGCCGAAGCTATGCTCGTGGGTCAGGCGCGTGTAGTAGCGATTTTCATCGGTCTCGCTGTCGTTCAGGTATTCCAGGCTGTCGGAGCCGGAGAAATTCTCGCCCAGGTAGCGGAATTCCCCCTGGTACTGGATGCCGCGCTTGCTCAGGTAGCGCGGCGCCAGCGTGGCGTCCATGTTGGGGGCGATGTTCCAGTAATACGGCGTCAGGACTTCGAAACCGCTGCGGCTGGTACTGCCGACCGTGGGCGCGAGGAAGCCCGATTTGCGCTGGTTGAGGAAGGAAAAACTCATCCAGGGCGTGTAGAGGAAGGGCACGCCCATGAATTCCACGCGCGCATTGGTCGCGGTAGCGGTCTTGGTGTAGTCGTCGATTTCAATCTCGCCGGCCTTGATGTACCAGTCGTCGGAATCGGCTTCGCAGGTGGTGTAGCGCGCGCCCTTGAGCCGCTTCTTGTTCTGGCCTTCGAACAGGATGGTTTCGGCATCGCCGCGCGATGCGCCGAGCTGTCTGCTCAGGTTCGATTCGCCTTCGATGTTGGTGCTGCCGAGTTGCTGGTTCGCGGTATCGAACAGCGTATTGGGGTCACCGTAGTCCGTGTTCAGTGCCTCGGTGGCATTGATCAGGCCGGTCTGCGGCAAACCGGTGAATTGCGTCTTCATGCGGAAGGACGCATTTTTCATTTCGCCCGTATTGTCTTCGAGCGAATAACGCAGTTCCGGCCCCCACAGTGTGTTGCCTTCGTATTCGATGCGTGCGTCACCGATGACATGCAGTTCCTGGTTCTGCATGTCGTATTCGATACGGTCACCGTAGATGTGTTCCTTGTCGGTCAGCAGCGAGGCATCGCCGATGGACTTGAGTTTGCGCCCCAGGTAGATCTGCATGCGCTCGCCTTCGATCGCCACGGCACCAGGCGCCAGATCGGTTTCTGTCGGTGTTGCGGCCGCTGAACTGACGGCAGCTTCTTCGGCATGTGCCCGGCCCATACTCAGGCAGGCAAGCGAAAAGAAGAGGGCGAAGAGGCGGAGTTTCACGTTGTGTACGGCGGGCTGATTTTAAAGTGTGGGCGCGGGATTTTGGGTGATAAAATCTCACAATTCCGCCGTTTAGGCAATGCATAATTGATCGGCTTGCCGCACAGCAGGCGCGTTCGGAACGGCTGGTTGCAGGACGGTTTTCACCGTTTTTCATCAGAAAAAATAGGAATTTGCGTGCAACGACAAGAGCAATTGCATCATTGGCTGGCCACGGTGCTGGCGAAGGCGCCGTACACCTTGGCGCCGGCATCGGCGGATGCGAGCTTCCGGCGCTATTTCCGGGTCGACCTCAACGGCCATACGCTGATTGTCATGGACGCGCCGCCCGAGCACGAGGACTGCCGGCCGTTCGTGCATGCCGCCGAAGTCATGGCCAATGCCGGCCTCAACGTGCCGCACGTGCTGGAAAAGGACCTGGCGCAGGGGTTTCTGCTGCTCAGCGATCTGGGCGATACTACTTATCTGAGCGCGCTCAACACTGCCACGGCAGCCGACCTTTATCGCGATGCCAGCCAGGCGCTGATCAAGCTGCAGCTGGCGAGCCGCGCAGGCATATTCCCGGCCTATGACGAAGCGCTGCTGACACGCGAAATGCAGCTGTTTCCGGACTGGTACGTCGGCCGCCATCTTGGGCATGAGCTCGACGAATCGCAACAGGCCGTGCTGCACAATGTTTTTGCACTGCTCAACCGCAATATCCTGGCGCAGGGCCAGG
>CBILOJ010000094.1:0-7563 GCA_966238525.1 uncultured Methylophilaceae bacterium
TAACGTACAGAGGCAATGTGCTCGTACAACCTATAGTGTATTTATGCCGTGCAAGCCCATATTGGGCCAATGCACAGTCATTCTCAAGCACATGCTTAGGCAGGCGACATGCTCGCCGCCGGTGCGAACTGAAGACGTGTGCGAACCAAGCGAGGTGTGCGGTACCGCCAACATTGTGACCGTGCTCCCGTTTTTCAGCTGTAAGTCTGCACACTTGCAATCAGATTAGGAGCGAACAATGAGCACAATCATTGCAGGAACATTCAAGGAGCAGGAACAGGCAGCGCAGGTACTGGATGCGCTGATGAGTTCGGGTTTTTCAGATGAAGAGGTGGCGTCTTTCTACGTCAGCCCGCCAGGCCAGCACGCCTTGCATGCCGGTGGCGGCGATGAAGGCGCATCACCCGGCGCGCGCGATGCCGGCAAAGGTGCTGCCAAGGGCGCTTCAATCGGCGGTGCGGTCGGCCTCGCGGCCGGCATTGCCGCCACGCCCATCATCGGCCCCGCCGGTCTCGTTGCCGCGGCTGGCATCGGCGCTTATACCGGCTCGCTAGCGGGTGCGAACAAATCTACCGATAAACAAACAGTCGATGAAAACCGTACTCACAAGGTGAGCGATGAGCCGATGCCGACAACTGACCGCAAGGCTGGTGTCCTCGTTGCCGTACGTGCCGATCAATCGGATAGCCAGCGTAATGCCATCGACGTGCTGCAATCGCACGGCGCGTTCGACATCGAATGCGCCAGCGGTAACCTCGCACGCGGGCAGTGGAGCGATTTCGATCCCTTGGCCACGGTAACGCTGGTGCCGCACTGAACCCTTCCCGGTGATTAATCAATAAAAAAGCCGCAGCTGACGCAATGCGTCAGCTGCGGCTTTTGATTTTTTACTGGCTTACTGGAAAAAATCCTTGACCTTGGTCATCCACGATTTTTCGCGTGGACTGTGCTTGGCCGAATCCTGCTGATTGATTTCCTCGAGCTCGCGCAGCAGTTCCTTCTGCCGTTCGGTCAACTTGACCGGGGTTTCCACCACGACATGACACATGAGGTCGCCCTGGTCGTTGCCGCGCAGCGGCTTGATGCCCTTGCCGCGCAGGCGGAACACCGCGCCGGTTTGCGTTTCGGCTGGAATCTTCATCTTGGCGTGGCCGCCCAAGGTAGGAATCTCGATCTCGCCGCCAAGCGCTGCCGTGGTGAAGCTGACTGGCATTTCGCAATGCAGATGGCTACCGTCGCGCTGGAAGATGTCGTGCGGCTTCAGGTGCACCACGACATACAGATCGCCGGGCGGGCCGCCATTGACGCCGGCTTCGCCTTCGCCTGAAAGGCGAATGCGGTCGCCTTCGTCCACACCGGCCGGAATCTTGACTGCCAGTGTCTTGTGCTGCTTGACCCGACCCGCGCTATGGCAGGTGGGGCAGGGCTCCTTGACCATCTTGCCGGTACCGTGGCACTTGGGGCAGGTCTGCTGCACCGAGAAAAACCCCTGCTGCATGCGTACCTGGCCGTGACCGCCACAAGTGGTACAGGTGACGGGCTGCGTGCCCGGGCGAGCGCCGCTGCCGTGACAGGTTTCGCATTCGGCCATGACCGGGATGCGAATCTTGGTCTCGGTGCCACGCGCGGCGTCCTCGAGTGAAATTTCCATGTTGTAGCGCAGGTCGGCGCCGCGATAAACATTGGAGCGCCTGCCGCCGCCGGCACCGCCGCCGAAGATGTCGCCGAAGATGTCGCCAAACGCATCGGCAAAATTGCCGAAGCCCTGGCCGCCCGGACCGGCACCCGCGCTGGGATCGACTCCGGCATGGCCGAACTGGTCGTAGGCGGCCCGTTTGTGGTCGTCGGACAGCACCTCGTAGGCCTCCTTGGCCTCCTTGAAGCTTTCCTCGGCTTTGGGGTTGTCGGGATTGCGGTCGGGGTGATGCTTCATGGCCAGTTTGCGATAAGATTTCTTGATCTCATCTTCTGTGGCGTCGCGGTTGACGCCGAGTATTTCGTAATAATCACGCTTTGCCATAGGCACCTCTAAAAACGCAAATCTGGTTTGCGGTCGGGTATTGCTGCAGAACTCAGATACATGAATGCAATCTTGATTCAGCTTCTTATAGAATTATCGGTACATCTGCATAAGCCGCGCGGTTCAGCCGCACGATCACGCAAAAAGTAAAGCACACGGGCGGCCAAAGCCGGCCGTTTGTGTGCTTTACGTTGCGCTACAGTTTACTTCTTTTCGTCTTTGACTTCCTCGAATTCGGCATCGACAACGTCGGCATCCACGGTTTTTTCCGCCTGCGGCTGCTCGGTACCGGCGCCATTTTCGGGTTGCGACTGGGCATAGACCTTTTCCGCCAGCTTGTGCGAAGCTTCCATCAGCGCGTTGGTGCGCGCTTCGATCGCTTCCTTGTCGTCGCCCTTGATGACGTCCTCGACTTCCTTGATGGCGGCCTCGATCTTGGACTTCTCATCGGCATCGAGCTTGTCGCCATGCTCGGTCAGCGATTTCTTCACGCCGTGGATCATGTTGTCGGCGGCGTTACGCGCATCGACCAGTTCACGCAGGCGCTTGTCCTCATCGGCGTGTGAAGCGGCATCTTCTTCCATCTGGCGGATTTCCTCCTCGGACAGACCCGAGTTCGCCTTGATGGTGATCTTGTTTTCCTTGCCGGTCGCCTTGTCCTTGGCCGAAACGTGCAGAATGCCATTGGCGTCGATATCGAAGGTGACCTCGATCTGCGGCATGCCGCGCGGTGCCGGCGGAATGTCGGACAGGTTGAACTGGCCCAGGCTCTTGTTGCCGGACGCCATTTCGCGTTCGCCCTGCAGTACCTGGATGGTCACCGCGGACTGGTTGTCGTCGGCCGTGGAGAATACCTGCGAGGCCTTGGTCGGGATCGTGGTGTTCTTCTTGATCAGCTTGGTCATGACGCCGCCCAGGGTTTCGATGCCCAGGCTGAGCGGAGTGACGTCGAGCAGCAGCACGTCCTTGACTTCGCCTTGCAATACACCGCCCTGAATCGCAGCACCGACGGCTACTGCTTCGTCAGGGTTGACGTCCTTGCGCGGCTCGCGGCCGAAGATTTCCTTGACCTTCTCCTGCACCTTGGGCATGCGGGTCTGGCCGCCGACCAGGATGACGTCGCCGATGTCGGCTACCTTGACGCCGGCGTCTTTGAGTGCGGTCAGGCAGGGGCCTGCGGTGCGTTCGATCAGGTCTTCGACCAGGCTTTCGAACTTGGCGCGCGTGACCTTGACGACCAAGTGCTTGGGCCCGCTGGCGTCCGCCGTGATGTAGGGCAGGTTGACTTCGGTCTGCTGTGCCGACGACAGCTCGATCTTGGCTTTTTCCGCGGCCTCCTTGAGGCGTTGCTTGGCCAACAGATCATTGCGCAGATCGAGGCCGGTATCCTTCTTGAATTCGTCAGCCAGGTAATCGATCAGGCGATTGTCGAAGTCTTCGCCACCGAGGAAGGTGTCGCCGTTGGTCGACAGCACTTCGAACTGGTGCTCGCCTTCGACGGTGGAAATCTCGATGATGGAGATATCGAAGGTGCCGCCGCCGAGATCGTAGACCGCGATCTTGCGATCGCCTTCCTGCTTGTCGATACCGAACGCCAGCGCGGCTGCCGTCGGCTCGTTGATGATACGCTTGACGTCGAGACCGGCGATACGGCCGGCGTCCTTGGTGGCCTGGCGCTGGCTGTCGTTGAAGTAGGCCGGGACCGTGATCACGGCTTCGGTGACAGCTTCGCCGAGATAGTCTTCGGCGGTTTTCTTCATCTTGCGCAGTACTTCGGCGGAAATCTGCGGCGGCGCCATCTTCTGGCCGCGCACTTCCACCCAGGCATCGCCGTTGTCGGCCTTGGCGATGGTGTAGGGCATGAGGTCGATGTCCTTCTGCACTTCCTTCTCGTCGAATCTACGACCAATGAGCCGCTTGACCGCGAACAGCGTGTTTTTGGGGTTGGTGACTGCCTGGCGCTTGGCCGGCGCACCGGCGAGGATTTCGCCGTCATCCTGGTAGGCAATGATCGAAGGCGTGGTGCGCGTGCCTTCGGCGTTCTCGATGACGCGCGGCTTGCCGCCTTCCATGACGGCAACGCAGGAGTTGGTCGTACCCAGGTCAATACCGATTATTTTTCCCATAATGATGTGTTCCTTAATTTTTTAAATTGCTGATGATTCAATTCCGATGTCGTAAACATGGGGATAGCGCCGACAATTTCAAGCATCGGCACGCGCCCGCACTTAAGGCGCTTAACCCTTGGCCTTGGCTACCATGACCAGCGCCGGACGCAGCACGCGATCATTGAGCAGATAGCCTTTTTGCAGCACGTTAATAACGGTATTCGGCTCGGCATCCGATTCCACCGTGCTGATGGCCTGATGTTTGTTGGGGTCGAATTTTTCGCCGACGGGGTTGATCTCGCTGACCTGGAATTTTTCGAATACCGAAGCAAGTTGCTTGAGCGTCAGCTCGACACCGTCGCGATAGCTTTCCAGTGTCGCGTTGTCGACGCCGAGCGCGGCTTCGAGACTGTCCTTGACCGCGAGCAGTTCACCGGAGAATTTCTCCAGTGCGAACTTGCGCGCCTTGTCTATGTCTTCCATGGCGCGGCGGCGAACGTTTTCGCCTTCGGCCTTGGCATACAGCACGGCTGCTTGCTGCTCGGCAAGTTGGGCCTCGAGCTCGGCGATGCGTTCCTCGGGGGTGGCTGCGGTTTCCGCCGCCATGGGTTCATCGGTTGGAGGTGTCTGGTCTTCTTGCATAAAAAATCCTTTGAGTTGCTATACCTGTCGATGCAATTAAAAATTGTTGGGGCATGCTTGTGGCATTTCAAGTCCACAATGCAAAAAATGTTAAGCCGGCAAGGACAGCAATTGACGTAACGCCAGTATCGCTTCGTCCGGCACCGGTGTACGCCCTAAGCCGCCCAGATTGACTGCAGGCGCAGTGGCGCCGGCATAAACCCCAGTCAACGCGGGTTCAGTGTCGGTGTATAAGGCTAAAGTGGGGATGCCGAGGGCGACGGCAAGATGAGTCAAGCCGGTATCGACACCGACCGCGGCGCGCGCCTGTGCCAGCACAATCGCGATGCTGTCGAGCGTGAGCCGCGGCAGTACGGCAGCAGTGTCGACCTGGGCGGCAATCAGTTGGGCGCGTTCATGCTCAGCCGTACTGTGCCATGGCAGCAGCAGGCCGAGGCCTTGTGTGGATAGATAGCGGCCAAGCGTGATCCAATGCTCGATCGGCCACAGCTTGGCGGTGCGGCTGGTGGCGTGCAAGCCGACGACATAAGCGGCAGGCAGCGTATCGATGGGCATGGAGCCGTGGGGCATGGAGCCGTGGGGCATAGAGCCGTGGGGCATAGAGCCGTGGGGCATAGAGCCGTGGGGCATGGAGCCGTGGGGCATGGAGCCGTGAGCGGCAATGCCATAATCCGGCAGTGTGGCCGGTAGGGCATAGCCGAGCGCTTGCGCCGCCAATTGCCGATTGCGCACCACAGCATGCTGGCCGCGGGCGACATGATGCTTGCGATCATAGAACAAGCTCGCCAGCGGTTCGCGCACGGATTGCCTGTCCTGGCCATGCCGGCAGCCGCGAGCCTGGATCGCGATCATTGCGCTCTTGAGCAGTCCCTGCGTGTCGATGACGGCGTCGTAGACGTGAGTTTGCAGCGTTTGGCGAAAACGACTGATTTCGCGCCAGGTTTGCGCATGGCCGAGTTCGCGCCGCCAGCGGCGTACGGCGACCGGAATGACATTGGCGACGCCCGAATGCAGGCTGGGAATCGCGGCGAAACTTTCCTCCACCACCCAGTCGATGCTGGCGTTCGGCAGGTGGGCGAGGATGTCGTCGACCACGGGCAGGTTGTGCACCACATCGCCCAGCGACGAGGTCTTGATCAAGAGAATGCGCGGCATGTCGCGCATTTTCGCATACAATTGTCAGTTGATCCGGATGAGCATGGCTCGATGAAATTCGCTTTCCTCATATTCAAGTATTTCCCGTTTGGCGGCATGCAGCGCGACATGCTGCGCATCGCGCGCGAGCTGGAAAAACGCGGCCATGCTGTCGATATTTATGCCATTTCCTGGCAAGGCGACTTGCCAGCAGGTGCGATCAAGGTCCATCTGATTCCGGCAACGGGACTCTTCAATTACCGGCGCTATCAACGTTTCATCGCAGCGGCGCACGAGCGCATCGCCGAGGCGGCACAACGCGGTGCAGCTTACGACCTGATCCTGGGTTTCAACCGCATGCACGGCCTGGATGTCTATTTCGGCGCCGATCCCTGCTTCATCGAGCGGGCGCACCGGCAGCGCAATTTTCTCTATCGTTTGACGCCGCGCTACCGCTGGTTTGCCGAGTGCGAGCGCCTGATTTTTTCGGCGCAATCCAGCTGCGATATCCTGCTGTTGTCGAACCGCGAAAAGGCCGATTTCCAGCACTGGTACCGGACGCCCGACTCACGCTTTCATTTTGTGCCGCCTTTTTTATCGACGGAGCGCTTCGCCTTGCAGGACAGAGCCGCCATGCGCGCGCATTTGCGTCAGGCTTTCGGCTTCGGTGCCAATGATTTCGTTTTTCTGCTGGTGGGCTCGGGTTTTTACATGAAAGGTCTGGATCGCGCCATCAAGGCGCTGGCGGCAATACCGGCCGCTCAGCGTATTGGTGTACGCCTGGTGGCGGTCGGCCAGGACAATCCGCGGCCTTTCCTGAGCATGGCGCAGAAACTCGGTGTCAGCGAGCACTTGTGCATTTCCAAGGGGCGCGCCGATATTCCGCAGCTCATGCAGGGCGCCGACGTCTATGTGCACCCCGCCTACCGGGAAAATACCGGGCTCGTCATTCTCGAAGCGCTGGCGAGCGGTTTGCCGACGCTGGTGACTGAAAGCTGTGGCTACGCCAGCCATGTGGCAGCGGCGGACGCGGGCCTTGTCGCGCCGATGCCGTATGATCAGCACAATTTCAACCAGCTTTTTCATACCATGCTCGTTTCCGAGCGCAAGGCTGAGTGGAGCCGTAATGGCCGTGCATATGCCGAGCGCCTCATGGCAGCCAACGACGGCGGTGCCGAAGCGGAAATTCTGATCGGCTTGGCCGAACGCAAGCGTCAACAAGCGATAGCAGGTGCTCATGGCCGGTGATGTCATGCAGATGCCGCCCAAGCTGGCGCAGACACTGGGCGAGGGCGATGTCTTCGAGCGTGTCATGGCATTACGCGGCGAAATCTTTCGGGACGTGCCGGGTCGGCGCACCATACGCGTGCTGCTAGATGGCGAGCCTTATTTCGCCAAGCTGCATTATGGTGTCGGCTGGCGCGAAATTTTCAAGAACCTGCTGAGCCTGCGCCTGCCCATCCTAAGCGCGGCAACCGAATGGCATGCGATCCAGCGCCTGGATGCGATCGGCATTCCGACCACGCCAGCCGTGGCATATGGCGAGCGCGGCCGTAATCCGGCGCATTTGCGTTCGTTTGTTTTGACGCGCGACCTCGGCGACATCGTATCGCTGGAAACGCTTTGTGCGGACTGGAGGATCCATCCACCGGCCCCGCG
>CBILOJ010000095.1:0-7431 GCA_966238525.1 uncultured Methylophilaceae bacterium
CTCGAACTTGTTTACGGACCTTTACAATTTTGACCCGGCCGCTCTTAAGCTTGAAACCTGGATGCAGGACGATTGATGAGGCATCATCATGGCGCATCAATGTTAATTGATTGTTTCAACTTTTCTGCCGTTTGTAAAAAATTGTAACTAAAATACTGACTTAGCCTGATCAGCCATGGATTACAATAACGATGGATTTCTTATAGAGGCCAGGTGATGGCGGCACATGCCAGAAAAATACTCATGGTCGACGATGATCTGCGTATGCGCGAACTGCTGCAACGCTATCTCGGCGAACAGGGATTTACGGTCAAGGCGGTTTCTGATGCCACTGAAATGAACGCGGCCATGGCGCATGAGCAACCTGATGTCATCGTGCTCGACCTCATGCTGCCCGGCGAAGACGGTCTTGCCATCTGCCGCCGCCTGCGTGCTTCCGGCAGTACCATCCCGATCGTGATGCTAACCGCACGCGGCGACGAAATCGACCGCATCATCGGCCTCGAAATGGGCGCCGACGACTACCTGCCCAAACCATTCAATCCTCGCGAACTGCTGGCCCGCATCAATGCCGTCATGCGGCGCCAGGTACTGATGCCGCCCAGCGCGCCGGTGCCGGAGGCGGAAAATATCAGCTTCGGCGAATTCACCTTTGATCCGTCCACGCGCAGCCTGAGCCGCAACGGTACGCCGGTAGCCATTACCAGCGGCGAATTCGCGCTGCTCAAGGTTTTCGTCGATCATCCGCGCCAGCCGCTGTCGCGCGATCGCCTCATGCAGCTCGCGCGCGGCCGCGAACTCGATGTATTCGACCGCAGTATCGATGTGCAGGTATCGCGCCTGCGCCGGTTGATCGAGCCCGATCCTGCGCATCCGCGCTACCTGCAGACCATGTGGGGGTTCGGCTATGTATTCGTGCCTGACGGCGAAGTGCAGAAAAACTGAAATCGCGTAGGCCGTAACATTGAAGCTGTTGCCCCGCACCCTGCTCGCACGCGTGATGCTGCTGATCGCCCTGCTGCTCATCGTCGGCCAGTATTCGGCGCTCAAGCTGTTCGATTATTTCGAACGCCAGCCGCGTGCTACCGCCGCCGCCATGCAGGCGATCACAGTCGTCAACCTCACGCGCGCGGCGCTGCTCGCTTCGCATGAAAATCGCCGTGTCGCACTGTTGTCCGAGCTCTCGGGCAAGCAGGGCGTGCGCATCTATGCCGCCGACATGCTCGAGGAAATCGAGCCCTTGCCGGCCGACCCCTTCATCCGTCTCGTCGTCAGGAAAATCCGCGAACGCCTGGGCAAGGATACGCTGGTCGCCGTCAATCATTTCGGCCTGCCCGGCCTGTGGGTCAGCTTCACGATCGGCCAGGACGACTATTGGGTCGTCATTCCGCGCATCCAGGTTGACCGGCCGTTCCCCTGGCAATGGCTGGGCTGGGGCGTGCTGGTGTTCCTGCTGTCGCTGATCGGCGCTTATCTGATTGCGGCGCGCATCAGCCGTCCCTTAAGCCTGCTGGTCAAGGCGGCGAAACGCATCAGTACCGGCGAACAGCCGCCACAGCTGCCTGAGGAAGGCGAGGACGAAATGCGCGAGGTCAGCCGCACTTTCAACCGCATGGCGGAAGCCTTGATGCAGCTCGATGCCGAACGCGCGCTGTTATTGGCCGGCGTGTCGCACGACCTGCGCACACCGCTGGCGCGATTGCGGCTGTCGGTGGAAATGCTGCCGGACGAAAACGGCAGCGGCCTCAAGAGCGGCATGGTGCAAGACATCACCGACATGGACAATATCATCCATCAGTTCCTTGATTTCGTCCGCGGCGTCGAAGGCGAACCGACGCAAATGATAGACCTCAACACCATCCTGACCTCGCTGGCGGAGCGCCATACGCGCACCGGCAATAAACTGGAACTCAAGCTGGCGCCCACGCATCTGATCGCGCTGCGGCCGCTGGCAATGCAGCGCCTGCTCGGCAACCTCGTCGACAATGCTTTTGCCTATGGCAATGGCGAAGTGACCGTCAGCACCAGAATCACCGCCGGCAACCTGATCGTCAGCGTGCTGGACAATGGTCCCGGCATTCCGGCCTCGCAAATGTCGCGGCTGCTGCGACCGTTCGAACGCCTCGATACCGCGCGCGGCAATGAAGGCGGCAGCGGCCTCGGCCTTGCCATCGCCGATCGCATCGCCAAACTGCATCGAGGCAAGCTGGCGCTGCTCAACCGCCCGCAAGGCGGCCTGGAAGCGCGTCTGACCTTGCCGCTTTAGGATTTAGGTGAATTGGTGCGCAAACGCTTGCGTTTGCACACCCTACGGGAGAAGCTTCATGGGCGTAGGGTTTGCAACCGCAGGTTGCGAACCGTCAATTACATGCAGAACCGTCAATTACATGCAGGTATTGGGATGCTCCGCTGGCAAACGGTGTTTTGGGCCCTTGGATTCCAGCTTGCGCTGGAATGCCGGCAGGATGCGAGCAACAAGAATCGTGCATTTATCCGGCATTGCCGACTGACCCCGGTTCGAACCATGCCAGCTTTTCGCGCAAGGTCACGACGCTGCCAACGATAATCAGGCAAGGCGGTTTCATTTCGGCGACAACCACGCGCTCGGCAAGATTCGCGAGCGTGGCGGTGACCACGCGCTGGCGCTGAGTGGTACCTTGTTGCACTACCGCTGCCGGCGTGTGGGCAGGCAGCCCGTGCGCAATCAGTTGCCGGCAGATTTCGGCCAAACCCACCAGCCCCATGTAGATCACCACGGTCTGGCGCGGTCGTACCAATGCGGCCCAGTCGAGATCGACGCTGCCGTCCTTGAGGTGACCGGTGGTAAAGATACACGATTGGGCATGGTCGCGATGCGTCAGCGGAATGCCGGCATAACTCGATACGCCGCTGGCCGCCGTGATGCCGGGCACCACCTGGAACGGCACGCCATTTTCCAACAGCGTCTCGATCTCTTCGCCGCCGCGACCGAAGATGAAGGGATCGCCGCCCTTGAGGCGCAGCACGCGCTTGCCCGCTTTCGCCAATCGCGCCAGCAGCTCGTTGATCTCCTCCTGCGGCAAGGTGTGGCGGTCGCGCGCCTTGCCGACATAGATCATCTCGGCGTCGCGTCGCACCAGCTCCAGCACGCCCTTGCTCACCAGCTTGTCGTAGACGCAGACATCGGCCTGCTGCATCAATCGCAACGCGCGGAAAGTCAGCAGATCGGGATCGCCCGGCCCGCCGCCGACCAGGTAGACCTCGCCGCGGCTCACGGTTCCCGCCTCACTCGCCAGCGCTACTTTCAAGGCCGCGCGCGCGGCTGCCTCCTGCCCAGACAGCACCTGCTCCGCAATCGGTCCCTGGAATACCTCTTCCCAGAAAATGCGGCGCGCCTGTATGGTGCCAAAGCGCGTCTTCACCTGATCGCGGAACTCTGCCGCCAGCGTTGCCAGGCGCCCATAGGTGGCAGGAACCAAGGTCTCGATTTTTGCGCGAATGAGCCGCGCCAGCACTGGCGCTGCGCCGCCGCTGGAAATGGCAATGACGACCGGGGAACGATCGACGATGGCGGGCATGGTGAAGGTGCATAGTGCCGGCGCATCCACCACGTTCACCGGAATGTTGTGCTGTTTCGCCGCTGCGGAAACGGCACGATTGATTGCTGCATCGTCTGTCGCAGCAATGGCGATGGCAGCGCCAGTCAGTTGCTCAGGCTCAAACCGCGCCTTGATGTGGGAAACCCTTTTCTCTGCGGCCAGCGCCGCCAGCTCAGCCCCAAGTTCCGGAGCAATGACTTCGACAACCGCCTGCGTCTTGAGCAGCATGTGGACTTTGCGCGCAGCGACATCGCCACCGCCGATAACGACGCAACGGCGGTGTTTGAGCTTGATGAATATAGGCAAGGCATCCATGCCGGCATTCTACTATCGGATTGGCAATCCACATCGCCTGGGCTACAATTAGCGCTTACCCTACTGTTTTTTCAAGGCTAACTTGCCCCCTGACCCTGCCAGCGTTTCTCGCCCGTGCTCCACGCGCCCGCTGGCTACACCTGCTTCTCGCGCGCCTGCCCATGACTGCCTCTAAGGATTCACCCGCTACAACCGCGGCGCCGAAAAAAGTCTTCATCAAGACCTTCGGCTGCCAGATGAACGAGTACGATTCCTCACGCATGGCCGATATGCTGCGCGCGGCAGAAGGCATGGAGTCGACCGAAACAGCGGAAGAAGCAGACGTCATCCTGCTCAACACCTGCTCGGTACGCGAAAAGGCGCAGGAGAAGGTATTCAGCCATCTCGGCGTGTTTGCGCCACTCAAGGAAAAGAATCCCGGCCTCGTCATCGGTGTCGGCGGCTGCGTCGCGAGCCAGGAAGGCGAAAATATCGTGACACGCGCACCCTACGTCGACGTGGTATTCGGCCCGCAGACACTGCACCGCCTGCCCGAACTGATCCGGGGCAAGCGCCAAACCGGACTGTCGCAGGTAGACATCAGCTTTCCAGAAATCGAGAAGTTCGACCACCTGCCGCCGCCGCAAGTCGACGGCGCGGCAGCCTTCCTGTCCATCATGGAAGGCTGCAGTAAGTATTGCAGCTTCTGCGTCGTGCCTTACACGCGCGGCGAGGAAGTGTCGCGGCCGTTCGAGGACATCCTGACCGAGGCGGTCCAGCTCGCCGATCAGGGCGTCAGGGAAATCACGCTGCTGGGACAGAACGTCAACGCCTATCGCAGTGTAACCGCAGCCGGTGCCTCAGCCGACCTTGCGCTCTTGATCGAATACATTGCCGAGATCCCGGCAATCGAACGCATCCGCTTCACCACCTCGCACCCGAACGAAATGAGCCCATCGCTGATCGACTGCTTCGCGCGCGTGCCCAAGCTCGTTTCCCATCTGCACCTGCCGGTACAGTCGGGGGCGGATCGCGTGCTGATGTCGATGAAGCGCAATTACACGGCACTGCAATACAAGTCGGTGATCCGCAAACTGCGTACGGCTCGTCCCGACATCACGATCACCTCGGACTTCATCGTCGGCTTTCCGGGCGAAACCGACGCTGATTTCGCTGCGACGATGAAACTGATCCACGACATCGGCTTCGATTTCAGCTACAGCTTCGTCTACAGTGCACGGCCCGGTACGCCGGCCTCGTATCTCGCCGACGAGACCGCCGAGAGTGTCAAGCTCGCGCGCCTGGCCGAGCTGCAGTCGGTCAACGAAGCACAGGGCAAGGCAATCAGCCTAGCCATGGTCGGCAGCGTGCAGCGCGTGCTGGTGGTCGGCCATGCCAAAAAAGATGCCAGCGAGCTGGCCGGCCGGAGCGACAACAACCGTATTGTAAATTTCGCCGGCGCCCCCCATCTCATCAATCGGTTCGTGCAGGTGCGCATCACGCAAGCGCTTTCACATACCCTGCGCGGCGAACTCATCGACTGACTTGAACGATAGAACCATCTTGGAAATCACTCTAAATCCTGAAGACAATCATCGGCTCGCCAACCTCTGCGGCGCGCTGGATGAAAACCTCAAACAGATCGAGGACGCGCTCGACGTCGGCATCGCCCGTCGCGGCAGCAACTTCCACCTGTCCGGCGAACAGCACAACATGCAGCTGGCAGCGCAGCTGCTGGAAAATTTCTATGTACGCGCCAAGAAACCGATCAGCCTCGAGGAAATCCAGCTTGGCCTGGTCGAGGTCGATAAACTGAGCCCGGAAGCGGTCAGCGGCAATGCGATGCCGGTGCTGATGACACGGCGCCAGGACCTGCACGGCCGTACACCGCGCCAGGTGGAGTACCTGCAGCAGATCCAGGAATTCGACATCACCTTCGGCATCGGCCCGGCCGGCACCGGCAAGACTTATCTTGCCGTTGCCAGCGCCGTCGATGCGCTGACCCGCGATCGCGTCAAACGCATCGTGCTGGTACGCCCGGCGGTGGAAGCCGGGGAACGCCTCGGTTTCCTGCCCGGCGACCTTGCACAGAAGGTCGATCCTTATCTGCGGCCGCTATACGACGCGCTGTACGATCTCGCCGGTTACGACACCGTCAATAAGCTGTTCGAACGCGCCGCCATCGAAATCGCCCCGCTTGCCTACATGCGCGGCCGCACGCTGAACCAGAGCTTCATCATCCTCGACGAAGCGCAAAACACCACGCCCGAGCAGATGAAAATGTTCCTGACGCGTATCGGTTTCGGCACCAAGGCCGTGATCACCGGCGACATCACGCAGATCGACCTCGGGCGCGGCCAGAAGAGTGGCCTGGTGGAAGCGCGGCAGGTACTCAAGGACGTGCGCGGCATTGCCATGACGCATTTCCTCTCGGACGACGTCGTGCGCCATCCGCTGGTGCAGAAAATCATCAACGCCTATGAGCAGCATGGCGAAGCCGCTGCAGAACGGGCGGCAGCCGAACAAGGCAAACGCGGCAAGTCCGCCGGCGATGAATAAGCTCGCGTTGGCGGTGCAGTATGCGAGTGCGGCGCAGAATCTGCCGACCGCGGCGCAGTTCCGCAAATGGGTAAGGCAGGCCTTGCGCACCGATGCCGAAATCGCGTTGCGCGTGGTCGACGATGACGAAGGACGCATGCTCAACCGCGAGTACCGCGGCAAGGATTACGCCACCAATGTGCTGACCTTCCCGTTGGCCGATGAACCGTTGCTGATGGGTGACATCGTGCTGTGCGCGCCGGTTGTGGCGCGCGAAGCCGAGGCGCAGCAGAAACCGTTGCTGGCGCATTATGCGCACCTGACCGTGCACGGCGTGCTGCACCTGCAAGGCTACGACCATGAAACCGATGCCGAAGCCGCACAGATGGAAAACCTGGAGACTGAAATTATCACGCAAATGGGCTACGCCGACCCTTACCTGAGCGAGAAAAGCGCCGATGCAGAAAGATCGCACAACCATGAATGAGGCTGAGAAACCGGGCTGGCTCGATCGCCTGAGCGCGCTGCTGCTGCGCGAACCGGAAGACCGCGAACAGCTCGTCCAGCTGCTGCATTCCGCCTACGAGAACAATTTGCTCGATGCCGACGCGCTGTCGATGATCGAAGGCGTGATGCAGGTTTCCGAGATGCAGGTACGCGACATCATGATCCCGCGCTCGCAGATGGATGTCATCGACATCACCGACCCGCCGGAGAAATTCATCCCGCACGTAATCGAGACCGCGCACTCGCGCTTCCCCGTCATCGACGAGAACAAGGACGACGTCATCGGCATCCTGCTGGCCAAGGACCTGCTGCGCTACTATGCCGGCGAGGATTTCGACGTGCGCGACATGCTGCGCCCGGCCGTATTCATTCCCGAAGCCAAGCGCCTCAACGTACTGCTCAAGGAGTTCCGCAGCAACCGCAACCACATCGCCATCGTCGTCGATGAATACGGCGGCGTCGCCGGCATGGTGACGATCGAGGACGTGCTGGAACAGATCGTCGGCGACATCGA
>CBILOJ010000096.1:0-7414 GCA_966238525.1 uncultured Methylophilaceae bacterium
ATTCCCGCAACCTCGGCGCCGTAGCGAGCGAACAGCAGCATCGCCAGCTACTGCAGGAGCTTGAAACACTGAATCGATCAATTAGTGACAGGAGCTATCTGACACTGGACCCGCAGATCAACACCTACTACCTGATGGATTTGACCGTCAACAAAATCCCCGATCTGGCCAACAGGATTGCGACCATCCGCAACATCGCCAACGAAGCTTTCGGCGAAGACATGGCCGCCGACATGAGCAAGCAGGCACGATTCTTCGACCAGCTCGATGAGCTGAACCGCACCTATGGCAATCTGGAAGCTGACGTAGCAGCGATCGCGGCCTATCCCGACATCCATCGCCAGGTCCTGGGTTCCCTCGAGCAGATCAACGAAGTGAAGGCCAGCTACGAGCAGCTCATCCAGGCCATCGTCTTCAATGCCGATAGCAAGCCGTCACAAGTGGACTTCCTCGCCCAGGTAGCGCAATACACCCAGCTTCTCAACGATCAGCTTTCAAAACTCAGGCCGCTGCTGGCAAGCGAACTGCAGGCGCGCCAACAGCAACTGATCTCGCATGCTGCGTTCCTGGCGCTGGTCCTGCTCGTATCCTTTGCCGCCAGCGTTTATATGTTCGTTGCCATCTACCGCAACATCACCCACGGCGTGTCGGCTTCGCTGAAAACCATCACCCGCATTGCCGAGGGCGAGCTGAGCCAGCTACAGCCCGTATCGACGCGTGACGAAATCGCCGAAGTAATGAAAGGGGCCAACCACCTGCAGCAGACACTGAGCGGCATCCTGTCGTCATTGCAGCGCATTTCCGACGCCCACGCCCGCGGAGAGATCGACGCGGTCATCGACGCTACGAAATTCAAGGGTGTGTTCCGCGAAGTCACGCAGTCCATCAACCACATGGTGGACGGCCATATCGCAGTCAACCGGCAAGTCATGGCCGTAGTGACGGCCTTTAGTGAAGGCGATTTCGACGCGCCGCTGGCGCGCTTTCCAGGCCAGCAAAGTTTTATCAATGACGGCATCGAAGGCTTGCGCAGCAACATCAAGAACTTCAACGCCGAGATGAAATCGATGGCCGGGCAGCATCAGCGAGGGCAGGTCGACTGCAGGATAGCGCAGGACCGGTTCCACGGTGAATACCGGCTAATGGCCCAAGGCGTCAACGACATGGTGCAATTACATCAGGATATCAACCACAAGGTCCTGACCTGCGTGCAAGACTTCGGCAATGGCAATTTCGATACCCCGCTCGATGCCTTCCCGGGCCAGCTGGCCGTCATCAACGCGTGCATGGAAAAGGTCCGTGCCAACATGAAGGCTGTCATTGATGCAGTCAACGCAGTCACCCACCAGCATGCGCAGGGCAATATCGATCGCCAGCTGCCGCACGAGCAATTCAGCGGCGATTACGCCGTCGTCATGCACAGCATCAATGCCATGGTGCAAACCCATATCAATGTCTCGGAACAGGTTTTGGCGTGCATGGGCGAGTTCGGTGCCGGCCGTTTCGATGCGCCTATCGCGCAATTTCCGGGCCAGCAGGCCATGATCAACCGCACCATCGAGCAGATCCGCGCCAACTTCAAATCTTTGGCAAGCGATGCCGCGCTACTGGCGCAGGCCGCTGCTGATGGGCGCGTAACTGTGCGTGCCGACGCCAGCCGACATTCGGGTGACTTCCGCAAGATCATCGAAACCATCAACGACACGCTGGAAATGATCGTCGATCCCATCACCCGCGTTCAGCATTCGGTCGCAACCATTAATACTGCCGCCCGGGAAATCGCGCAGGGCAACGCCGACCTGTCGCAGCGCACCGAAGAGCAGGCTTCGTCGCTGGAAGAAACCGCGGCCAGCATGGAAGAGCTCGCTGCCACCGTGAAGCAGAACGCCGCCAATTCGCAGCAGGCGAACCAGCTTGCCCAAACTGCAGCTAGCGTCGCCATGCAGGGCGGACAGGCCGTCTCTGAAGCCGTTAGTACCATGTCTGCCCTCAATCACAGTGCGCGCAAGATCGAGGAAATCATCGCGGTGATCAACGGCATCGCTTTCCAGACCAACATCCTGGCGCTGAACGCCGCCGTCGAAGCGGCCAGTGCGGGAGAACAGGGCCGCGGATTTGCCGTGGTGGCAGGCGAAGTGCGGAATCTTGCACAGCGGTCGGCCGCCGCCGCCAGGGAAATCGCGGCGCTCATCACGGAATCGGTAACCCGTACAGAAGCGGGCACAGCGCTGGTGGAAAATGCCGGCAAGACCATGCAAGAGATCGTGGTTTCGGTGCAGCACGTCAGCGAAATCATCGGTGATATCGCCGCCGCATCGGCCGAGCAAAGCGCGGGTATCGATCAGGTGAATACGGCCGTCGCCCAGATGGATGAAGTGACCCAGCAGAATGCCGCCCTGGTTGAGCAGGCGGCGGCTGCGGCGGCTTCACTGACGGAACAATGCGATGAGCTTTATTCCGCCGTCGGCGTGTTCAAGCTGGAAGTCGGGCCGGAATCGAGCGAGATCGCAGATAACGTGACCTCCATCGTTCGTTTCAAGGTCCCTGCGTAATCAAAAGTCTCCTGCATGCTCTTGCATTCCGAAGACTCTGGATCAATGCCTGCCGGCGTTGTGAACAAGCCAAGCCGCGCCATCGCGCCTGCACATTTTCAGCTAACATGCCTGCAGGCTCCCCAGGATCGCAACCTTGAACGAACCCGTCACGCTACTTCGCATCGTCTCCATCGTCTTTCCGGTGTTCGCCATCGTGCTCGTCGGCTGGGCTTACGCGCGCCGACGCGACGTCGACATGACGACCACCAACCAGACCAATATGGACGTCTTCGTGCCGGCGCTGGTGTTCTCGGCATTGGCCGACCGCGCCTTCGATCTGGCGGGCCATCAGGTGTTCGCCGTCGGTGCCTTTGTCATGATCCTCGGCTCCGGCCTGGCCGCGTGGGGCGTGTCACGCCTGAGCGGCATCTCGCCCAAGGTCCTGGTGCCGTCCTCGATGTTCAACAACAACGGCAACCTCGGCCTGCCGCTGGCGGCGCTGGCTTTCGGCCGCGAAGGCCTGGCCGCGGCCGTGGTCATGTTCGTCGTCTCCAACCTCGTGCACTTCTCGTTCGGCAACTGGTTTCTCGATCACCGGGCGAAATGGTGGAACGCCTGGCGCTATCCCGTCATCCTCGCCGCGCTGGCCGGGCTGGCCATGAGCTTGCTGGAAGTGCGAATTTGGGAGCCACTGCGCATCGGCATCAAGATGCTGGGAGATGTTTCGATCCCCCTCGCCTTGTTTGCCCTGGGTGCGCGCATTGCCGAGTCGCATGTGACAGCCTGGCGCACCGGTTGCATCGGCGCCCTGGTACGCCTGATCAGCGGCGTTGTGCTGACCTGGCTGCTGGCGTTAATGCTGGGGCTGCAAGGCGAGCAGAAGGCCATGCTCATCCTGTTCGGTGCCCTACCGCCTGCCATGATCAATTATGTGTTCGCCGAGAAATACGGGCAGGGGCCGGATGAAGTCGCCGCCATCGTGCTGGTCGGCAATATAGCTGCGATAGCCGTGCTGCCGCTGGTATTGGCGCTGGTGCTTTAGCTCGATCGAGCACCATTTAGCTCAGCGCTCGTACTCGTCGTGGCGCTTCCACCACACGCCATGCTCGTTACGCCCTTGGGCGCACGGTCCAGCCATTGGTACATGCAAAATCACTACGGGACGATCAGGTTCACGATCGTCAGCAACGTAAGCACAAACAGAACGCCGCCGGTAATACCGGCAAGTATGATTTGAGACCAGGTCAGATTGATGGTGTCAGCGGCATGCCGTTGGCTATTACGCACGCCGAAAAAACTCCACATGATGGTTCTGGCTACACGCCAGCCGCTGGCAGCCTGCTTCTCTTTCAGTTCCAATTCCATGATTTGCTCCTTGTGATCAGAATGTCGACTTACTTAGTTGATGACATCATGGTAATGATCGCCAGGAGCGAATTACAGACTCAGTTTCTGTTTAAAAAACCATATCAGTGCGCTGGCTCGCTGGGCTGAGTTCGCGGAATGCGCAGCATGCAAGCGCCCAGTAGCGCAGCGACTGCAGCAAAGATCGCCCCGAGCGCGAATGCGAGCTGGTAGCCGCCATTCAAGGCCTGATTCGCCACTTCGCCGGCGGTGAGTTGGCCCTTGGTATGGTAAGCGGCAAGACTGGCCAAGACAGCCAGGCCAAGCGCGCCGCCCATCATGAAGGCCGTATTGACGATGCCGGAGGCAAGTCCGGAATCGCCAGGCCCGACATCGCTCATCGCTGCCAGCAGCAACGGGTTGAAGGCGATGCCCGCGCCCAGGCCCAGCAACAGCATGCCGGGCAATACATCCCAGACGAAGAGGCCGTCCACCGGTGCGCGCGCAAACAGGGCGAGGCCTATTGCGCCGAGCAGCAGCCCGCCCGCCATCGGCAGCTTGATGCCGAAACGCATGACGAGTCTGGCCGAAATGCCGAGCGAAAACGCCGCCATGATGAGGTTGGCCGGCAGGAAGGCCAGGCCGACCTGCATCGCGCTGTAGCCGAGCACCAGCTGCATGTAAAGCGCCGAGATGAAGAACCAGGCGAACATGGCGGCCGCCCACAACACGCCGATGATGTTGGCCGTGTAGAGATTGCGCAGGCGGAACAGGCCGAGCGGCATCAACGGCGTCGCGGCGCGCGCTTCGATGACGATGAAGCTGGCCAATAGCGCGATTGCGACGCCGAGCAGGCCGAGCGTTGTGCCAGACATCCAGCCGGCCTCGTTGCCGCCGACGATGGCATACACCCCCAGCATGAGCGAAGCGGTAATGGTAACGGCGCCCCAGACATCGAGCCGCTCGCCCGCTGCATGGCCTTTACCTGCGGGAATCAAACGCTGGCACAGCAGGAACACGGCGACACCGATGGGCAGGTTCACCAGGAAAACCCAGTGCCAGCTCAGCGCATTCGTCAGCAGCCCGCCGAGCAGGACCCCAACACTGCCGCCACCGGCGCAGACGAAGCCGTAAACGCCCATCGCCTTGGCGCGCTCGTCCGGCTCGGTAAAGATATTCATGATCAGCGACAGCGCCACAGCGGAGACGACTGCTCCGCCCAAGCCCTGGATCGCGCGGGCCGCGATGAGCAGAAACGGCGAATTGGCGAGACCGCACGCCAGAGAGGCAAGCGTGAACAGCACGATCCCTGTGAGAAACACCTTGCGATGCCCGTAGAGGTCGCCCAGGCGGCCGCCGAGCAGCAGGAAGCCGCCAAAGGTCAGCATATAGGCGTTGATGACCCAGACCAGCGAGGTCTCGCTGAAGCCGAGATCGAGCCGGATCGACGGCAACGCCACATTGACGATGGTGGTATCGAGTACGATCATGAGTTCGCCCAGGCACAGCACGGTGAGCGCCAGCCAGCGTTTGTGATGTTCAATGTTGTGCGACATGAGAGTCCCTTTATGGCTGGCGAAAATCGCTTATTCGGTTAATGTCTTGAAAACGCCCGATGCATCGCTGCCTTCAAGGCAGTGTGAGAAAGCCCGCGGGGCACGCCTCGGATTTTCCGTAACGCTACATCAATAGAGAACTATGGAACATATCGTCTTTCTGGACCGCTCGACCATCCGCGCCCAATTCCGCGCGCCGGCGTTCCCGCATACCTGGCGCGATTATGATGCAACTGCCGCAAGCGAGGTAGTGGCACGTCTCGCCGAGGCCACGCTGGCCATTACCAACAAGGTGCAATTCACGCGCGACATTCTGAGCCAGCTGCCCGATCTCAAGCTGATCGCCGTCACCGCCACCGGCTACAACAACGTCGACATTGCCGCCTGCCGCGAACGCGGCGTCGCCGTCGCCAACGTGCGCGGCTATGCACTGCACACCGTGCCCGAGCACGTATTCGCCATGGTCTTCGCTTTGCGCCGCAATCTCATGGCGTATCGCGAGGACATTCTTCAAGGGCGCTGGCAGAAGGAATCGAAGTTCTGTTTCTTCGATTACCCGCTGCTGGATCTGCACGGCAGCACGCTTGGCATCATCGGCGCCGGCACCCTGGGGCGTGAAACGGCGCGCATCGGCGAAGCGCTGGGCATGCGCGTGCTCTATGCGCAAAGCCTGCATGGCGACGGCGTAGCGGATGGCCGTGTGCCACTCGATCAGCTGCTGGCCGAATCGGACGTGGTATCGCTGCACTGCCCGCTCACCGAAGCCACCAGAGGCTTGATTGGCGAGCGCGAACTGCAGGCAATGAAGCCAGGCGCACTCCTCATCAACACGGCACGCGGCGGTATCGTGGATGAAGCGGCCCTGGCGCAGGCACTGCAACAAGGCTGGATCGCCGGCGCCGGTGTCGACGTGCTGACAGAAGAACCGCCGCGCCACGGCAACCCGTTGCTCGAGATCAAGACGCCGAATCTCATCATCACGCCGCACGTGGCCTGGGCCAGCGAGCAGGCCATGCAAAGCCTGGCCGATCAGGTGCTCGACAATATCGAAGCTTTTGTTGCCGGTCGGCCGCAGAACCTGGTGACCTGATCAGCAAGAAAGCCGCGGCCGCTAGCTGCTGATCCATGAAAGCTGAATCGGCGATTTTAAAGCCACGCTAACATGGCTGCCGTGAGGTAAAGGCCCGCACCAAAAACACCGTGATTAACCAGGCTTTTAAGGCAATTGAATATAGGCGTAGGAGTGCGTGTGAAAGCAACGCCGGCGCCCATGGCGGGTTGCATGATGAACAAGGGCGCGGCGACAGTCGCTATGCCGGTAAGCACTGCCGGCATCAGGCTGGGCGCAGCAAACCATTCTGCGCCGGTTATCAGGACGAGCAAGGCGGCAAAGACCATCCCAATGGCGTAATGCGTCACCCAGCCCAACAACAATTCGCCGCGTATCGGCCAGGCGTTACCGATGCGTTCGTGCTTCCATTTGCCTCGTGCAACATGGCCAACCCAGCGGCCTAACAAGGCAAAATTCAGAGCCGGAATCTTCAGCGCCTTCAGCACCATCATCCAAACATCGAGGAGCACCGTCGCGCCAATTCCGATAAATACGATGCTAGCTGCATGCTTGGCCACTTCATCCATGATTTCCTCCTCGCCTTGACCGAATTGATCACATGGGCGTACTTTAAAAGTTCAAGTGGACTTGAGGTCAAGGGGTCATCGATGGATATTGCAGAAGTAGCCAAACAATCGGGCATACCTGCCTCAACGCTGCGATTTTATGAGGAAAAGGGGCTGATTGCCTCGGTCGGCAGGCAAGGTCTGCGGCGCACCTTCAACCCCAGCATCCTTGAGCGTCTGGCGCTGATCTCGCTGGGCCAGGCAGCCGGATTCACGCTGGAAGAAATCGCGCTGATGTTCGATGCGAATGGCAATCCGCAGATCGATCGCGCCATGCTGGTTGCCAAAGCGGAACAGATCGAC
>CBILOJ010000097.1:0-7369 GCA_966238525.1 uncultured Methylophilaceae bacterium
TGCATCCAGCGCTCGGCGAAAGTGCCGCGCACTTGCGGCTCCCACTCCGGATGGCCGTTGGCGGCAGCGATCTCGCGATACAGCGCGTCCCTATCCTTGTTTTGCGCCGCGACCAGCGTATTCAGTTTCTGGCGCTGTGCCAGCGGCACCAGCTTGGCATCGTGCACGGCAATGCCGCCATCGCGCGTCAGGCCGATCGCACCGCTCTGATAAAAAGGCCGAAGCTCGGCATGACGCGCCCGCATGCCGCTCTTGATCGCGGCGATCGCCAGCGTGTTGATCTCGAGGTCGGCATCGGCCCAGGCCGCAGGTATCAGCAACAGGCTGCACAACAACGCAAAAAATGCATATAGACGTTTGCTCATGATTTACTCCTGGCCTTGCGCTGGCGTGGGCTGGGTTTCGCCGGCAGGCTGCTCGCCCTTGCCGGCGCCATTGAGCTGCCAGACGTCGTCGATGATCTTGTCGGCCGCCTTTTCCGCCGCAGCTTCCGGGAAATAGATGTTGATCGTCACGCAGGCGGACACGGTCAGCGCCATGGCCAAGCCTGCGAATAACAACCTGAAGTGTGTTTGCATGTCGAATGCCTCTATTTGATGATGGGGGCGTTGCCTGCGGTGATGCGCTTGAGGCGGCTCAGCAGTTCGTCCCAACTGACGCGATGATTGTAACCCATGACGGTGATGGCCGGCACGCCGCTGCCCTTGACGATGACAAAGGCCGGCGATGCAGTATCGACGGCAATCACGCCCTGCTCCGCGCGCTCGACCGACTCGATGCCTCCCATGCGGCACTCACCGCTACGCAAGCGGCAGCTCAGACCTATCGTCTTGTAATTGAAATCGTCGAAAAAACGCAGAAAGCTGCGCTGTATCGCTGCGGCAGCGCCGGCGCCGCCCAGAGCCGAAATATTCTCCACCGCGCGTTGCGAGATCTTCTTCTTGTAATCGCCCGGGCTGCTGTAGAGCGCGGCATCGAACTGTACCGGTTTCCAGTCGATGAGCTGCAGCCCGGTGACGTCGCCGTCCAGCCTGCCTTCGATGGCGCCAAAGGAAAACGTGCGCGTCAGGGCGCCGAGATCGAGGTTGCGGAACTGCATGTCGCCCGATAGCCGCGGCGTCTGCCCGAGCGGGTCCTGCATGGCGAGATTGGTAATGGTGGCCGTACCGTTGAAGACATTGAAGCGCATGTCGCCATCGGTGGTGAGACGGCCGCTGCTATAGGTCACGAGCGGAATGGTGGCGGCCAGTTCGCCTTGCATGGTCGGCCAGCCCAGGGCATGCGTGAAGGCCGGCATGCTGATCGGCGCCAGATTGGCGCGCAGATGCCAGTGCCACTGCTCCCCGGCCCAGGCCGCGGAAACGTCCGACAGCTTCAAGGCGCCGTCGAGGATGGGAATTTCAAGCGCGCCGGCGGTGAGGGCATAGCGCTCGGTTTGCGCCGCCAGCTTGGCTGGCCCCAGCGCAAGATTGAGCAGCTTGCCGCCGGCGTAAGCCAGTTGCAGTTGCCGCGCTTCGTCATAGGACCAGGGCAGCGCGGCATCGACCTGGTAAAGGGCAAAGCTGCCATTCTTGTCTTCAATATCGGCCTGGTACAGGTTGAGGTCGAAAGTGGTGAATTCGCCCTGCTGCATGCTCAGGCTGAGTCCAGCCTGCCCGGCGAGCTCCAGGTTGTTGAGCGAGGTTTTTTCGAGCAGCGGTTTCAGCAGCAGCGCATAAAGGCCGGCGAGATCGAGGCGCGGCGCATCGAGCGCCAGCGTTTCAATTCGATGATCGGCAAGGCGCAGCCGCCCCCTGGCCTGGGCTTGGCCGACCTTGTCCAACGTCAGCTTGGCACTGGTCAAGGTCAGGAATTGGTCGTCCAGGCGGCCTTCGGCCTGGAGCCGATGTCCGCCCGAGGCAAAATAGAATGGCTGCCAGAACACTTCGCCCGCCTGCCAGTCGATGCTGCTTTGCCATTGCCAGCCCTGGACTATGGGCATGGCGTTGAGCTTGAGGCTAGCGCTGACCTTGTCGCCGGCATGCAGGCCGGCAGCATCGCTGAAGCTGACGTCGCGCAACTGCAAGCTGGCATCCAGGCCCTGATCGGCTTGCGGCAAGCGCAGCGCCAGTGACCAGCCGCCTTTGATGTTGGCGCTGTCGATGCGGCCGTCCTCGCAACGCCATTGTCCGGGTGCCGGCATGGCCAACGCATCGCATTGCAGGCGCCCGGCCGTCCATTTTGCATCGGCGCCAGGCTTGATCTCGCCCTGGAGATCGAGCTTGCCGCCGAGGCGGTAATCCAGACGGACGTTACGCGCCGCCCCGGCTGCGCCGTGCATTTCGCCAATTTCCACGCTGATGCTGCTCAGCGCAGATGCCGGCATGGAAACGGCGAGCAGGGCCAGACAGAAACAGCAGAGACCGAAGGCGCGCAAGTTTGGCAAAGTCGGCGTCATTGCCGGACCTTAGGCGGGAAAGACTCCCGTCGACAGATAGCGGTCGCCGCGGTCGCAAACAATGGAAACGATGACGGCGTTCTCCACCTGTCTGGAGAGCTGTAGCGCGGCGTAGAGCGCGCCGCCGGACGAGATGCCGGCGAAGATGCCTTCCTCGGCTGCAAGCCGGCGCGTGGTCTTCTCGGCGTTGACCTGGTTGACGTAGATGAACTGGTCGATGCGGCTGGCGTCGTAGATTTTCGGCAGGTAGGCCTCGGGCCACTTGCGGATGCCCGGAATCTGCGAGCCTTCCTCGGGCTGGACGCCGACGACCTGCACCCCCGGATTCTGCTCCTTGAGATAGCGCGAGGTGCCCATGATGGTGCCGGTGGTACCCATGCTGGAGACGAAATGCGTGATCTTGCCGCCAGTATCCCGCCAGATTTCCGGGCCGGTGCTTTCGTAATGGGCGCGCGGATTGTCCATGTTGCCGAACTGGTCCAGCACGATGCCCTCGCCTTCGGCCTGCATCTTGAGCGCAACGTCGCGCGCAAGTTCCATGCTGCCATCCCTGGGCGTCAGCACGAACTCGGCACCGTAGGCCTTCATCGCCTGGCGCCGCTCCATGGTCTGATTGTCCGGCATCACCAGGATCATCTTGTAGCCGCGCATGGCCGCGACCATGGCGAGCGCGATACCGGTATTGCCCGAGGTCGCCTCGATCAGCGTGTCGCCGGGCTTGATGTCGCCGCGTGCCTCGGCATGCTTGATCATCGACAGCGCCGGCCTGTCCTTGACCGAACCGGCCGGATTATTGCCTTCCAATTTGACCAGAATGGTGTTGCTGGTGTTGCCGGGCAGCCGTTTGAGCTGCACCAGCGGAGTATTGCCTACGTAATGCTCTAGCGTGTTGTACATGCTTACCTTTTCTTGGCCGCCAGCAGCAATGCGTACAGTGCGAGCAGGACGAACGCGATCAGCGACAGCTGCGGAATGGTGACGCCGAAGAAGGTCCAGTCTATGGTCGAGCATTCGCCGGTACCCTTGAACACCCAGCTCAATGCGTGCGAAAGCGGGAAATTGTCGAACATATAACCCATGCCGGCGCCGCACTCGGTCATGACCTCGTCGGGATTGGACTGTATCCAGACATGACGCGCGGCAATGCCGGCACCGACCAGCGCCGCGACGAACTGGACAAACCCGTAAATCTTGCGGCCGCGTTTGGTCGGATAATGCAGTGCCGCCATCAGGAACAGCAGGCCCAGCACCATGAAGGCGATGCGCTGGAAAATACACAGCGGACAAGGTTCGAGGTTGTGCTGTTGCTGCAGATAGAGCGCCAGCCCGACCACGCCGAAACTAACGATAAACCCAAGCAGATACCCCAATCGCCCCACCAATATTCTGTTCAGCATGCTTCGCTCCTGCGCTTATAATCCAATCCTCATTGTAACGGATTAGCCCAAGGATTACCCAGCGCATGGCCGAGACTCCCAGCCGCGTCTTTTCTGTCAGCGAGCTCAACCGCGTGGCGCGCGACGTACTGGAGCGCAGCTTCCCGCTGTTCTGGATCAGCGGCGAGATTTGCAACCTGACGCGTGCCGCCTCGGGCCACTGGTATTTCTCGCTCAAGGACGACAAGGCGCAGGTGCGCTGCGTCATGTTCCGCAGCCGCAACAGCTACCTGGACTGGATTCCGCGCGAGGGCGACAAGGTCGAAGCGCGCGCGCTGGTCACGCTGTACGAGGCGCGCGGCGAATTCCAGCTCACGGTCGAATTCCTGCAACGCGCGGGCCTGGGCGATTTGTTTGAAGCGTTCGAGCGGCTCAAGGCCAAACTGGAAGCCGAAGGCCTGTTCGACGCCGCACGCAAGAAACCCCTGCCGGCTCATCCACGGCGCATCGGCGTCGTCACTTCACCCGACGCCGCCGCGCTGCGCGATGTGCTGATCACGCTGCGCCGTCGCATGCCGAGCATTCCCGTCGTGCTTTACCCGACCCCGGTACAGGGCAAGGGCGCGGCCGCATTGATTACTGCCGCCATCGAAAAAGCCGGCCAGCGCGCCGAGTGCGATGTGCTCATCATCTGCCGTGGCGGCGGCAGTATCGAAGACCTGTGCCAGTTCAACGAGGAAATCGTGGCGCGCGCCATCGCCGCCTGCCCGCTTCCCACCATCAGTGGCGTCGGCCACGAAACCGATTTCACCATCGCCGATTTCGTTGCTGATCGTCGTGCAGCCACGCCCACAGCCGCGGCCGAACTTGCCACGCCGGATCGCACGGCACTGCTGCGCACGCTGCGGCAGTTGCAGCAGCACATGGCCCGCCAGCTCGGCTACCTCCTGAACCGGCGCATGCAGCAGCTCGACTATCTGGCGCGGCGACTGCTGTCGCCGACGCAGCGTCTGGCGAATCAGCGCAACCATCTGACCCACCTGCAGGCGCGGCTGCAGTCGGCCGCTGTCCACCAGTTGCAAAAACGCCAACGTCAGCTTGCCCATCTGCAGCAGAACCTGAGCCATCTTAATCCCGAAGCCGTGCTGGGCCGCGGCTATGCACTGGTGCTGACCGAGGGTGGCAATCTGGTGCGCAGCAACCGTGCGCTGCAAACCGGCCAGAAAGTGCGATTACGGTTGGCCGAAGGGCAAGCCGATGCTGCCATTACCGATCCGGATACGCAGCAAAAGCGGCCGAATTAACCGATCCTTGCTGCCATACCTGCTAAAATGCCTTCCCTTCCGTCGATAATCCGCCTCAATGGACCCAAACAGCGGCAGTAAGGCCCGCCTCCCTGCGCTTGCGCTGGCAGCACTCGGCGTCGTTTACGGCGACATCGGTACCAGCCCGCTCTACACCATGAAGGAAGTCTTCGCCGTGAGCCCGCACCCGGTGCCGCTTACGCATGACAACGTATTCGGCATCCTCTCGCTCATCGTCTGGGCACTCATACTCGTGGTATCGGTCAAGTACGTGGCATTCGTCATGCGCGCCGACAATCGCGGCGAAGGCGGCATCATGGCGCTGCTGGCGCTGGCGAGCCGCAACCTGGCCGGCGATGCGCGCAAGCAGAGCCTGATTCTGCTGATCGGCATACTCGGTGCCTGCATGTTCTACGCCGACGGCATGATCACGCCGGCGATTTCGGTGCTGTCGGCAGTGGAAGGTCTGGAAGTGGCGGCGCCAGGGCTGCATACGCTGGTGGTGCCGATCACCCTGCTGGTGATCTTCGTGCTGTTCTGGGTGCAAAGCCAGGGCACGGCCATGGTAGGCGCCTTCTTCGGCCCGGTCATGGTGCTGTGGTTCGGTACGCTGGCCGTGCTCGGCGCCGTCAACATCCTGCATGAGCCGCGCGTGCTGCATGCGCTCAATCCCTACTATGCCGTGCTGTTCTTCGCCAACAGTCCCTGGATTGCATTTGTGGCACTGGGTTCGGTGGTGCTGGCCGTTACCGGCGCCGAGGCGCTCTATGCCGACATGGGTCATTTCGGCCGGCGCCCGATACGCCTGGCCTGGTTCGGCTTCGTGCTGCCCGCACTCATCATCAATTATTTCGGCCAGGGCGCGCTGATCCTGCATGACCCGGCGGCAATCAAGAGCCCGTTCTACCTGCTGGCGCCGCCGTGGATGCTCTACCCGCTGATCGTATTGGCGACGCTGGCGACCGTCATCGCCTCGCAAGCCGTCATTTCCGGTGCCTATTCGGTTTCGCGACAGGCGCTGCAACTCGGCTTCCTGCCGCGTATGCGCATCCTGCATACCTCGGAAAAGCAGGAAGGCCAGATCTACCTGCCGCGCGTCAACTGGATACTCATGGTCTGCGTCATGCTGCTCGTGGTCGGCTTCGGCTCGTCGGGCGATCTGGCTGCGGCCTATGGCATTGCCGTCACCGGCGACATGGTGATCACGACGCTGTTGGCCGGCGTGGTGTTCCATGTCATGTGGGGCTGGAGCTGGCTGCGTACCGGCCTGCTGGTGGCACTGTTCCTCACCATCGACCTCGCCTTCTTCGGTGCCAACGTGTTGAAGATTCCTGATGGCGGCTGGGTGCCGCTGCTGATCGGCACCGTCATCCTCACCGTCATGACCACCTGGAAAGCCGGTCGCAAACTGCAATTCACGCGCCTGCGCAACGAGGCCATGGCGCTCGGGCCGTTCATTGAAAGCATGAGCCGCCATGCGCCGATGCGCGTGCCGGGCAATGCCATTTTCATGACGCCCAATCCCAATGGCGTGCCGCATGCCATGCTGCACAATCTCAAGCACAACAAGGTGCTGCACGAAAAAGTGGTGCTGCTGACCGTGAAGATCGAGGATTTCCCATCGGTAGCGCCGGAAGAACGCATCGAAGTGGAAAAACTGCTGTACGAATTCTATCGCGTGACCGTGCGCTACGGCTTCAAGGAAGATCCGGACCTGCCGCGCGATCTGGCGCAATGTGCCCAGCATGGCCTGGAGCTTGAGCCCATGGATACTTCATTTTTTATCGGCAAGGAAACGCTGATCGCCACGCGCAATTCGGAAATGGCTTATTGGCGCGAGAAGCTCTTTGTCGGGCTGTTCCGCAACGCCGAAAGCGTAACAGCGCATTTCAAGCTGCCACCCAACCGCGTGGTGGAGCTCGGCGCGCAGCTCACGCTGTAATATCGGCAAGCCGGCAAGATTTTTTGCGGTATGCGTGGGCCAGCCGCTTTAACTTTGCCGCGTTAATCTCTACCATTAAGAGCAGCGATCACTGGCGCGAGGAATCGACATGAAAACAATACGCATTGTTCTGGCCGCCCTGGCCCTCATGCAGCTGACCGGCTGCGCCACCACCACCAGTTCCAGCGTCGCCGGCGTCGATCGCAAGCAGCTGATGATCCTGTCCAATGAGCAGGTGCAGTCGATGGCCACGCAGTCCTACGTGCAATCGCTGCAGGAAGCGAAGAGCAAGAACAACCTCAATACCAGC